>NZ_JALKIK010000062.1:0-17914 GCF_023050955.1 Anaerobiospirillum sp. NML120511 | reverse complement strand
TCTTTTTCTTGCCAAACAGAGAATCGATATGAGGCAGCTTCCTTACCTGTGAAATAGCGGAATTTACGCGCAAATCAGCAATCTCATTAGCCATTGCCTGAAGACAAACAGTGGTTATACCAAGATCCTCAAGGATTTTCCTTGCAGACTTGAACGTTGCTCGCGTGATGGTTGGGAGCTTTCCCTCCTCACCAATATGAATCTGAACCTCTTTCAGACCATTAATAATCGAGTTGATGTCAGATGCAGGAATGTCTGCTGCATATCCGATAAGTGAGCGAATAACGCATGCTATGAAGCTGCAGGCAATTCGTGCATTTATGCCCTCGTCAAAATGAGAGTGCAGAATGTTAGGGCCAATTTGGGGATTGTTAACAGAGAAGGTCTTATCAACACAGTCACGGGTGCTGTACCTGGCATAGGCTTCTGCCGCTGCCAGAGGTAAGGAGGAGGCAATGGAAAAATACCCCATGGATCCGCAATCTCTCTGCAACTGCTCACGATCCAGATACACCTCAGAACCGCCAGAGTCATTGCTGACAATTTGCACAACCTGACTGAATTCAGGATTTATTGAAACACTGGTCTTGCCACTGGCGATAAGACCCTTGACCCGCTCATACTCGAGCATTGCCTTATCCATATGATGGATGAAGCGTTCTGCCCCATTAACTCCATGAAAGAAAAGGGAAACACAGTATTCCCTCTCGCTTCCTCTGAACAGCTTTTGTCTTGAAGAAACACCATACAGACCGCCCTCTTTAACTATGGTGTTGACCTTGAAGTAAATCTCGGCAGAGTGATCTTTCATCATGCTCTGATGTGCATAAGTCTCGGCTTTGAGCATCATGATCCAGTTATAGCCCAGGCTTTCAACCAGGCTGATAATCTCATCACCATTGAAACCTCGGTCAAGAATGACGCCCTCAACCTCAATGCCAGCCTGTGCAAGAAGCTTGATGATCTTTTCAAAGGCAGTTGCATCGGTCATGTTGCCACGGTTTACGAGCCAGGTTACAGGCATGTTAATCCCGGCTGCAACAGCCCATATCTGGCCGACAATGTTTGATGAGGTACCCGACTTTGACTTACCCTGGGCAGCAAGCTCAGATTGCGTGGCCTTACAGTCATCATTAGTGCCGTCGACTGCAAGCCATACCTTCTTGATAGAGAACCTGTCACGGCAAGCATACAACCACTGTTCTCTCAGAGTGGTTATCTCATCACTGTCAGTTGATTTGAACTCACGTGAATACCATGCATCATCCTTAGGCTTGATTGAGAAAGTTGCATTCTTTCGGGCATAGTCAGGGAAGTGTGTCAGAGCATTTGTGTTCTCGCTAATGTTGAACAGGGCGTAGTCCATGAAGGCATTGCCTTTCTCTGGGCCAAATGCAGCCTGAACAGCCTGATATAGACCACTGCTCTCTGAAACTGCCAATGCAGCCGCATAAAGACCTGATGACAGGCTTTGATCCTGCTTTTTATCGGGTCCATAGTGAGCCTCCCACAGGTCACTGTGCATCCTGCGAAAGTTATCGTTTGGAAGCATGTTGCCATTGGAAAGCAGCTGGCCAATGATGTACCGACGCCTCTTGCCAGAGGTGTCCCTGTAGTAGACAGAAACCTCATTAGTTTTTCTGTCAGGAGTAGCAAAGTCAGGTACAGATATTTCGTGCAGGTTTCGATAAATATAGCCCATAAACATGCCCAGGATAATTTTCACGTATCGTGAAAATGTTCCAGTATATTTTAATGTATTATTATAAGTGTTTTATTATAAGAAAAAACGCCTTGTTTATCATGAAAAGCAAGGGGATTTATATGGGGATTAAAGTAATATCCTTTGTAATTGTTCACGGTTCTATGCAAAATTAGCGTTTGTAACCTGAGTCCGATGCGGCAGTGCGCCGCCTCAGGCAGCAGCTGCATTCCAGAGCCGGAGGCAGCGGCGGCTGCCGACGGCGCCTTTGGCTCTGACAGTGGCTGCCTGACATGAGGCTAGAGGCGGCGAATGTCAGGCTTCTGGTAGATATTGGTGATGTGGAATATTGGCAGGCCGGCGGCTGTGCATACTCTGTCCAGGCGGCGGTCGCGCAGCTTGCGGTCGGCATTGAGGTGTGTTGGGTCATCAAGCTCAATGGCGCAGACAATACGGTCCGTGGCCTTTTCAACCAGCACGAAGTCAAAGCTCATGTTGTGGCATTTCTGACCAAAGGTGCGGCGTTCCTGAACGCTGAGATCTGATACATCAACGTTGATGCCCAGAGCTGATCCCACGCTTACCTGGCAGTAGACATAGTACTGATGGCCAAACCAGATGCGCAGCTTTTCCAGATAGCTGTGCTCGAAATTGGTTACCAGGAACTTGCGCCCAGTGACAGCACCAGCCTTAATCATAGTGCTGAAGATACGGTCCATGTCATCAAAGTCACCGCCTTTGATGTCCTTGGGCTGAACCTTCTTGACCAGCTCGTTAAAGGAATCGGTAGCTTTGGGATGAGTAAACTCGGTGGCATTTTCCTTGTTGGACGAGAGGAAGTCCATTTTGGAGGTGAGGCTCTTATCATCATCATCGCCTCGGCCAAAAAGACCACGATGACGTCTGGCGGCGCCATTTTTGTTCCTGCTGCCAAAAAGTCCGCCACGACCACCACTGTCATTGTCCTTATCGCCGCCTTTGCGCGAATCATGAGAACTGTTCTTTTTATGGCTCCAGCCACGGTTGCCTTTACGGCCTCCGGACTGGTTGCGTCCTTTGCTGCCCTTCCTGTCGGCATCAGAATTTTTCCGGCCGGAAAAAGGCACAAAATACAGAATTACAACTATACCAAGTATGGCCATGGCAAGATAGAGCACCATGGTCGAAGTGGACAGTGACTGGAAATATGCGAGCACGTCTTAGGCCCCTGAAAAAACTGGTCTTAGGCTGGTTAACAGCGCCACATATTAGCAAATATACCTGTCCGGGCATAGTTTGCCGCGCCCTTATCTTTGAGCTTTTGCCCTCAACAGCCTTCTTTTGCGTGCTGTGCAGTCAATAATTCCTGTCACTCAATCACGCTGCAAAGCTCATTACCAGAAAAGACGCTTTCCATAATGCATAGTTATACGTCATGCCGGGATGCCCAGCGCGCGTACTTTCAGCAAGGCCGCGTGTAGTCAGTCAGCTTGTTGCCAGCCAGCTTGTGGCCAGTCAGTGCAGGCAGGTCATGCCTGGCATGGTATGGAGTGATGCACTGCAGCTGCTGGCTTCAGGTGCAGCAGCTGCAGCTTAGGCCTGGTTTTGCTGATTATGGGGAGAGGCGGGAGGTGGCCCAGCTGCCGTCTTCCTGGAGATCGTAGATAAAGCGATCGTGGAGGCGGTTTTCGCGGCCTTGCCAGAACTCTACCTGATGGAAGAAGACGCGATAGCCGCCCCAGAATGATGGGAGGGGAACTTCGCCATTGGAGAATTTGGCCTTAATCTCCTGGAACTTGCTTTCCAGAACGGAGCGGGCACTGATACGGCTGGACTGATGGGAGGCCCAGGCGCCGATCTGGCTGTCACGTGGACGGGAGTGGAAGTATTTGATGACCTCCGGTACAGAGAGCTTTTCAGCATGGCCGACAAACATCACCTGTCGCTCCAGGTAATACCATGGAAAGAGCATGCTGATTTTATTGTTGTGCTCCAGGTGCTGTGCCTTGCGTGAGCCCAGATTGGTAAAGAATACCAGGGACTTTTCATCGTAGTTTTTGAGCAGCACCATACGTGAGTAAGGCTGACCTGTCTGGTCCACTGTGCTTACTACTACACCATTAGGGTCATAAAGACCGGCATCAAGCATGTCCTTGAGCCAGCGCTCAAAGAGAGGAATAGGGGTCGGGGTCAGATCCTTTTCATCAAGACCGTTCATGGTATAGCTGCGGCGCAGCGGAGCAACATCAATCATTGTTAACCTCTGAATAATCCAGTATTTATGCCCCTCATTGTAGTACGCCTGCAGTGATATGGCGCACTGTGCTGTGTTACGGCCCTCATTGCTCCGCTGCAGGGCAGCGCTGGCATGAATTCCAGCCGCTGACGCGCTGCAGCGCTGGCATGAATTCCAGCCGCTGACGCGCTGCAGCAGCTGGCAGGCGGGTGTGGCAGGTGCGACAGGGGGCTGCAGGGCTGTTGATGTTGAAGTTCTGGCTGGTATACGCCGGGGTTGATGGATGGAGCTGTCGCAGCAGGGGCAGGGCCGGGCTTTTGGCGCGCAGGGTTGACAGATATGGTGAATGGTATTTTTAGAGGGCTGAAAATGGCCCTATATTAAAAACAGTTAATTAATGCTTCCTGGGCTGTCCTTGGCACTAGATATGAGAAAAATCCCCTGGTATGGCTATCAAAAGCCGTAAATATAAGCCTTTATGGGGGACATGACCGGTGCGTAATACGCATTGTTGCCTGGCAGAAACATGGTGCATTTTCACAAAATGCATTATAAGAAAAACTTATGTAAGGCAATTTTCATACGACTGAAAAACGGCCTGGATATGCTGTTCTGGTTTGAAGTATGTAGGATAAAAGTGCAACTGTATCGCTTTTTGATATTTATTTTACTTAGTTATTAAAGTCACTGTATTATAGTTACCATTAACAGACAGCGGTGTTGAAAATTACAAATCCCCAAGACAAGCGGTCTGCTGGACTTTTTGATATATGTTCTCACTACAAATTTTCCCTCAAATTTGAGCTGCATCGAATTTATGAAAAATCGCTTTTTAGGGCTGGTGCTATAATGAACCCCGGTCAAGCATGGGAATGAACACCGTATTTATCTGTTGTTCTGATTAATTAAATCCGCTTCTGGCGGTTTTTTGTTATCTAAATGTCCTGGTATGAAAAGGACAGTGCAGCAGGTCATCAGGCGCTGACTGAGTCACCGGAAATTCCGGGATAACAGTCATGGTCAACGATTATCCCGCCATGGTGATCAGGCTGATGCACGGTGCTTGAGATCTTTAATGCTGCACAGAGGTGAGTCTGTGCGGGGATTGCCCTACATAAGGGGTCTGTCATAACCAGCCCGGCTTGACAGGTTGTTCAAATAACGGGTTTTGTTTAGTCATCTAGGGTACACAATGTCTACTATCAATCAGTCAGTATTAGTCATCAACTGCGGCAGCTCATCAGTTAAGTTCGCTATCATGAATCCACAGGACGGCAAGGTTCACTTAAGCGGTATCGCTGAGGCCATGAACCTGCCTGAGGCTTTCATCTCCTGGCGTTTTGGCGATGAGGACAAGCAGAAGGCTAACATCTCCGGTTACAACCATGAGCAGGCACTGGCTTACCTCGTTGATAACATCTTAAGCTCCCACAAGGATCTGCTTGATTCCATCGTAGCCTGCGGTCACCGCATTGTGCACGGCGGCGAGTACTACAGCGCCCCAACCCAGATTGACGACGAAGTTTTAGCCAACATTGAGAAGGTTATTCCTTTCGCTCCTTTACACAACCCGGCACACATCCTGGGTATCAAGGCTGCCCGTACCTCTTTCCCATCCATTCCACACGTAGCTGTCTTTGACACTGCTTTCCACCAGACCATGCCTCCAGTGGCCTACCGTTTTGCCATCCCTGAGGAGTACTACACCAAGGGCGGTATCCGTCGTTACGGCGCTCACGGTACTTCCCACATGTACCTGGCTCAAGAAGCTGCACGTCTCCTGGGCAAGAAGGTTGAGGACACCAACGTAATTACCTGCCACCTGGGCGGCGGCGCTTCCGTATGTGCTGTTAAGGGCGGCAAGTGCATGGACACCTCCATGGGTCTGACTCCACTTGACGGTCTGGTAATGGGTACCAGAACTGGTGCTATCGACCCATCCGTAGTATTCTTCCTCTGCGATCCAAAGAACAATGGCTTATCCGTAGAGGAAGTTAAGGACATCTTCAACAAGAAGTCCGGTTTATTAGGTCTGTCCGGCGTATCCTCCGACATGCGTCCTATCTGTGAGGGTTACGAGAACGGCGACGCTAACTGCACCCTGGCTCTGGAGTCCTTCTCCTACCGTCTGGCCAAGTTCATCGCTTCCTACTTCGTACCAGTAGGCCGCGTTGACGCCATCGTATTCTCCGGCGGTATCGGTGAGAACTGCTGGGAAGCCCGTTTATTAACCTGCAAGTACTTAAAGGAATCCTTCGGCATCGAGATCGACGAAGACCTCAACCTCAAGGCCCTGGGCCGTCTGGGTTTCGAGGGTGGCGTAATCTCCAGTCCAGAGTCCAGATTCCCTGTTTACATGATCCCAACCAACGAAGAGCTGGTTATCGCCCAGTCTTCCATGAAGTTCGTCAAGTAATTTACAGCTTCACCTTAAAAGGCGCCGGCCACCAGGCCGGCAGCCTCAGCAAAAAAGGCAGCTCTCATCCATGGGGCTGCCTTTTTTGTTTTGTAAATTATCTGTGCAGCCATTGCCCGGCATACTGTGCCCGACCGCAGGCATATTCAGACCAGCTCTTAATGCACCGTGTGTCTGGGTAGCTCCCGGCTCTGTAAGCCTCACGGCTCTTACAGCCTCCGGCACTGACAGATCACCGCTCGGGCAGTGCATCATGCATTGGCCGCGCACCCGTCCTGGCGAAATGCACTTCTTTCAGGGGCAATAAGAGTTGCCTGTCAGCTCAGTGCGGTTCATGGCTCACGCTCAGCATGGTGATACGCTGCTCGGCGTGTTTACAGCAGCCTCCTGCGCGGCACACCTTGCATTGCTCCAGCTGGGCACTGAATGCGCTCCTGGTCATTGCTGCGGCTCTGGTTATGGGCCGTGCCAGTGGCCGCAGCCAGGTCTGCAGCACTGCCATGTCTGCAGCCTCTGCCGGGTCTGCAGCATCTGCCTGCAGCCTCTTAGGGAGGCTGTATTGCCAGGGGCTGAAGGGGGCCGGATCAGATGATCCGTGGCGTAGGGTGCGCAAAGCAAAACGCCCTCCTGTCTTGCGATCGGAGGGCGTTTGAGCGTCTGAACAGCCCCCTGACAGGGGCTGTCAGAGAGCTGCTTTATTGCTGTACTCAGCTGCGTTTTTGGTCAGAGCTGTCGTCTTTGGATGTTGCGTCAGCATTGGCATCCGTTTTTTCGGTGACCGGGGAGCTGCTGTGCTGCCTGTCAGCGCTGTCCAGGGCGGCAGCCTCAGACGTGTCTACGGGGACGTAGTCCTTGTCCGTACTCTCAGGATGTTCGTGTGGATGTGACCATTCTTTGTCATTGGCATTGCTGGTCACCTCATCCTGGATTTTGCTGCCACGCTTTTTCTTCTTTTTTCCTGAAGAGGTGCCAGATGAGGCGGCGTCTGAAACCTTTTGAGCATTGTCACCTGCAGCCTGGCCAGCATCGGCGGCCAGAGCGGCGTCGGCTGCTCTTTCAGCCAGCATGTTGTGGTAGCGGCGGCGACGGCGTCCTGGTGGATTAAACATCAGGGAGATGACCACGAAGAAGGCCGGCACCATAATAAGACCCAGTGAGGTGGCAAATACGGTACCGCCAAATACACCTGTACCAATGGACTGCTGGGAAGCAGCACCGGCGCCCTTGGCGCTCAGCAGTGGCAGAACACCGAGCAGGAACGCAATGGAGGTCATGACAATAGGGCGGAAACGCAGTGCGGCAGCCTCCTGGGCGCTGCGCAGCAGGGAGCGGCCCTGCTGGCGGAACTGGTGGGCGTATTCGACAATGAGAATGGCGTTTTTCGCCGACAGACCTCCCGTAGTCAACAGACCTACCTGCAGGTAAACATCATTGGCCATACCTCGGAAAGCCACAAATAGCAGGGCACCGAAAATACCGATAGGCACGATGAGCATAACGGCAAAAGGAATAGACCAGGACTCATACAGGGCTGCAAGGCTCAGGAATACCACCAGAGCCGAGATGATAAAGAGGGCGCCCTGATTGGAACCGGTGAGCTTTTCCTGATAGGAAATACCGGCCCAGGCATAACCGTAGTTGCCCGGATGCTGCTCGATAATTCGGGCGATTTCATCCATGGCCTCACCTGAGGAGACGCCAGGAGCCGGGTCACCAAAGATGGATATGGAGGATACGCCGTTAAAGCGCTCAAGCTGCTGAGGGCCATAGGTCCACTCAACACTGCCTACGGTGTCAAAAGACACCATCTTGCCTTCCTTGTTCTTGAAGTAGAGCTTGTTGAGATCAGATGGCAGAGCACGGAAGTGGGCGTCAGCCTGAACATAAACCTTCTTGACACGGCCACGGTCCATAAAGTCATTGACGTAGGTACCGCCCCAGGCAATCTGGAGGTTTTCATTGATGGTGGACGGTTCAAGCTGGAACTGACCGGCACGGAAGTCATCAATATTGATATTAAGCTGCAGGGCATCGGCCTGAGCATTGGAGCGCACGTTATACAGAACAGGGCTGGAACGGGCCTGTCTTACTATGTCCTCAACATCCTTCATGAACTGCTCATGGCTGTTGCCCATGATGTTCTGAACATAGACATAAAAGCCTGAGGAACCACCCATACCGGAAATGGATGCAGGCATGGACATACGGATTTCGGCATCAGGATAATTGTCAAAGTACTCCTTGGCGCGGGCCAGAATTGCCTGAGCGCTGTTTTCCGGACCCTCACGCATTTCCCATGGAACCAGCCTGATGCTGGCGTTGGCAGTGGCCTGACCCTTGGAGCTGCCACCTGAACCCAGAGACAGCAGAATACCCTTGATATTGTCTACTTCATGCTCAAGGAAGTAGTTCTCCACATCACGTCCTACCTTGGCAGTCTGAGCCATGGTTGAGGATGATGGCAGGATAATACGTACTGAAATAACGCCCTGGTCCTCAATAGGCAGGAATGAGCTTGGGATTTTATTAAAGAGCCAGCCGGTAGCGCCAATCAGGGCAAAGAAAAAGACCATGACCTGAATCTTGTGGCGCAGGCAGTAATAGTTGATCTTCAGGTAGCCGTTCTGGAGCACATTAAAGAAGCTGTCGAACAGTGACATCAGGCCACGGCGGGCAGGAGCGTGCGGATTACGGCGATGTACCTTGAGAATAGTGGCGCACAGGGCCGGAGTAATGATTACGGCTACGATAATGGAAACCACCATTGAGGCCACAATGGTTACTGAGAACTGGCGGTAGATATTACCCGTAGCTCCTGAGAAGAAGGACATAGGGGTAAATACGGCCACAATAACCAGACCCACACCAAACAGAGCCGAGGTGATTTCGTTCATCGATTTCACCGAGGCCTCATAAGGCGAGAGGTCTTCCGTGTAGATAAGTCGGTTGACGTTCTCCACCACCACAATGGCATCGTCTACGAGCAGACCAATGGCCAGCACCATGGCGAACATGGTGAGGGTATTGATCGAGTAGCCAAAGAAGTACAGCACCACAATGGTTGCTGAAAGCACGATTGGGATAGTCAGAGACACGATCAGGGTAGATCGTATGTCTCTTAAGAAGAGCAGGATAACCAGCGACACCAGAATCAGCGCTTCAACCAGGGTCTTGGCTACTTCATAAAGCGAGGCCTTAACGAAAGGCACGGTGTCATATGGAATGGCGTATTCAAGATTGTTCGGATAGAGCGGGCGCAGATGCTCAAGCTCGGCCTTGACCTTTTCAGCTACCTCAACGGCATTGGCGCCGTCTGCAAGGCTGATCTGCAGGGAGGCCATAGGGCTCTTGTTGTAATTACCAAAGTAGTTGTAGGAGCTGCGGCCCATTTCAATACGGGCAATATCCTTGAGGTAAACGGCAGCACCAGAGGTTGTGACCTTGACCAGAATCTTTTCAAAGTCGCCTATGCTCTGCAGAAGCTCACGTGACTTGATGGTTACGTTAATGGTCTGCTCGGGCACTGATGGCAGACCGCCCAGCTGACCTACGGAAATCTGCTTGTTCTGGTTTTTAATGGCCTGAACAACTTCAGAGGGATTGAGTTTGTACTGCTTAAGCTTGTTGTTATCAAGCCAGATACGCATGGCATAGGATGAGCCGAATACCGAGACATCACCTACACCGTTAAGACGGGAAATAGGGTCCTGAACGACAGATACCAGGAAGTCTGCAATGTCCTCCTGGCTCATGGAATCATTGGTGGTATAGAAAGAAATGGTCTGCAGCACATCATCTGAGACCTTGCGTACTCTGACACCCGATCGCTGAACCGAGTCCGGCAGACGCGACAGTACGCCGCTCAGACGGTTCTGTACCTGCATCTGGGCAACGTCCACATCGACGTTGGTATCAAAGGAAAAGCGGAAACGGGCATTACCATCAGAGGTAGTAGTGGTTGAAAAGTAGATCAGTCCGTCCAGACCTGTCATTTCCTGCTCAATAATCTGAGCTACGGAGTTTTCCACTGTCTGGGCAGAGGCACCGGAGTAGGAGGTGCTGACGCTTACTGTAGGCGGGGCAATTTCCGGAAAGCGCGCAATCTTCATGCGCGGCAGACAGATAAGGCCCACGATCATAATCATGATCGCGATAACCCATGCTGCTACAGGTCGGTCAATGAAAAATTTACTGATCATGGCAATTCCTTGAGATGCTCAAACCTCTGAGCATCCGATTGTCGTTCTTTTCAGTGTCTATTTGCAGCCCAGGCAGGGCAGCCCCTGCAGGGCAGGTCCTGATGGCAGATCCGTGCGGCCAGTGCAGCGCGCCGTGCCAGGGGGCGGGCGCTGCGCGCCACAGTGATGCTTACAGACGAGCCTTATGGTAGCTTTAGCTCGTATGCCTGAACAGGAGTGCTTAAGTGTTCTCTTAAGGCATTGAGGTGGCAGGAGCACTGGCCGAGCTCTGACCAAGGCCTGAGGCGCTGGTGGTAGGGTTGGATACGGCCTTTACGGCTGCTTCCTTGTTCTTGTCGCCCTTGGCGCCATCAAGAGTGATATTCACACCGTCCTGATTGATAACGCGAATACGTGAACCCTGACGTAATGCGGCAGCACCTGAAATTACTACTTCATAGGAGCTGTCGAGGCCATCCAGAATCTGCCAGCCGTCGTTATACAGCTCGCCCAGCTGCACCGGAGTCTGCAGTACGCGGTCTTCCTGAACGGTATAGACATAGGCATTGCCCTTAGGGTCACGCATTACGGCCTTGGCAGGCAGGGTCATGATGTTCTGGGAGACACCGCCATTGACCTTACAGACTACGGCCATACCTGGCAGCAGCAGATGATCAGGGTTGTCAAAAATGGCTCTTAAGGACAGAGCACCGGAATCTTCATCTACCAGTACTTCAGACAGGCTCAGATTACCAAGGTGACTGTAAAGGGTGCCGTCTTCAAAGTATAAGGAGACGTCATAGGCGCGATCATTGAGGTAGATGGAACCGTCAATCAGACCCTGACGCAGACGGCGCCACTCAAGGGAGCTCTGCTCCATGTCCACATATACCTTGTCGAGGTCAATGATGGTGGCCAGAGGAGTGTTCTGATTGGCGTTAACCAGGGCGCCTCGGGTAATCTTTGAGGAGCCGATAATGCCGGCAATAGGGGCACGTACGGTAGTGTAGGCAAGGGAAATCTTGGCCTTATCAAGGGCGGCCTTGTAGAGCTTTTCATCAGCCTGAGCCAGCTCATAGGCCAGCAGGGCGTCATCACGCTCCTTTTCACTGGCAGAGCGGCGGCGATAGAGCATGTTGTAACGCTCATAATCCTTAAGGGCCATCTTTCTCTGCACCACGGCTCTTTCATAGGATGCCTGGGCATGCTCAAGGCTGGCCATGAATGGTGCCGGGTCAATCTCATACAAAGGTGTGCCCTGCTCTACGGCTGAACCTTCTTCAAAGAGGCGGTTGAGCACGATACCATCAACCTGAGGTCGTACGTCAGCGCGGGTAAAGGCGCGCACACGGCCGCTGAGCGTAAAGGAACGCTCCCGGTTTTTAAACTCAGGGTGAATGGTGCTTACTTCAAAGAAGACATCGGCAGCCGAAGGAGTGGAGGCTGTTTTGGGCCTGTCATCGCAACCGGCAGTAAAAAGGGACATAACACCCAATGAGGTGATGATCAGCACCAGACGGCTGACAAGGGATAATTTGCTGCGGTATTCAGGTCCAGGATGAGGCATAAGACAGAGGATCCTTGTTCCCATTAAGGTCGGCAGTCATCAGCTGCAGTTGCTGCAGGGCTCCGCTGCTGCATAAGGGCAGACGTGGCAGGAGCAGCATAAAGTGCACAGGTTGCATTGTGACTGTAAGACAGAATGCATAGACATAATTCAGGCCTGAGACACAGCTGCAGGCTTGAAGTTATGAAGTGATGCCCCTGAGCTGAAGAACATAAGGCTCAGGACATCTGCCCCGGGCAGGGCGTTTAATAATCGGGGCCGGGCGCCTGCAAAAACAGGCTGCTCCGGCCATACTGGTAAGCATGTCTGAGACCATGGAGGTCTCACCAGAAATCAATCACTGCCGCCCTGTAAAATTTCAGTCAACTCAGGGCCTGATGAGCAGTGAGATAAGTGATGTAGTGATAAGGGCAATATCTTATAGCCAAATATCACCGTTGCCGCCATACAGACCAGCGCTGGCAGTAAAGACAAAGTGTCATTGAAGACAAAGGGGCAAAACCGAAGCAGCTGTAATGACCTTAAAAGTCATAGCAGCCACAGCTCCTTGCCTCAGTATGTATCAGCAGGATATCAGCACCGCACACCAGATCCTGTCAGAGCGTACAGGTATTGAGATACTTACGTAAATCTGCAGGATAATGCCGGGTTTTGACCGCCTGACTTTATCAGACTGGTTCAGGCTCCTGGGCACGTGAAGCTGTCATCTGCACTGAGCTCTTCCACATAAGCCTGAAGTGCAGAGGCAAAGCGGCACTGTATATCATAGCCGCTCAGTCCTGGTTTTGAATGAGCGGCGGCCTTTTGAGGTCAAATAAGTGCCTTAATGCACCATGGAACGCATGGTGCCCACAGATCGACGGCAGACTGCTAACTCAGCGATCCTGCACGGCCATCTCACGCAGCGAACCTGTGCGACCATCTCATTCAGCGAACCGTTGCGGCCATCTCACGCAGCGAACCGGTGTGGCCATTTCACGCAGCGAACCGGTGTGGCCATTTCACGCAGCGAACCGGTGCGGCCATCTCATTCAGCGAACCGGTGCAGCAAGCACATGCACAGCGGTCCTGTGCCATGGGGCGCGAGGTGAATCGCGCCCGGTACTGTTTAAAGCACAGGCAGCGGCAGGGCTGGAAGAAATTTAGCATGCATTGGTCACCATCACATTGAAGTTACAGGGGGCGGTGAACCGAGCCCAACAATGAAATATATAGACTTTTTTCAGAAATTTCACTGTTTTGAGTGGAAAAGTCAGATAAAGTGCCTGAATTTTTTCCCCAGGGCATTTTTTTCTCAAAAACACAGCGGCAGGACAAATAAAAAAGGCCTTGTCATATGCTCTGACAAGGCCCTTTTGCTAATCAAATGCGCTTACGTTACTTCTATTCGGAACGTGCATTCATAGTAAACAATGAAACTTAGCTTTTACTTAGAAAGTTAACTATGTCACAAAATTTGATATTGATTTTTATTTTTACCATGGTTCATACCATACGGCATTTTCTCCTGTAGTGACCACAGCCGCCCTGGCAAAAGCTCATAATCATCCCCGTCACCGCCGCCAACAGGCATCTTTAGTCGAAAACGGTCATTCAGTCACTTCAATCAGGCATCCAGGACTGGTATCTCGCCGGCTATCTCAATCTGGTATCTCAACCATGCATCTCGCCGGATATCTCAATCTGGCATCTCGCCGGATATCCAAGCCTGGCATATCGCCTGGCTGGCATGCTGGCCTTGAATCTCAATCTGGCGTATCGACCAGGTGGTAATCACAGCAGGACGCGCTGATCCTGACCTTGGCTTTGTCTTGCTATGAAAGGAAACAGCATGGGCATGGTCACAGGCAGTGACGGCTGAGGGAATGGACCTGGCAGGCCCAAAAAACAAAGGACAGTTCCATAAAGGGAACTGTCCTTTGCTGTTACCGCATCAGCGCACTGTACGCCATACATACGGCCGGCTCGTACGGTCTGTGTATGGCAGGCTGAATCAGGCCTGGCAGTTACTGGTGTGCATCTGTTCTGTTAGTCCAGACGGTTGAGTGTGGACTTGAGAATAGAGTAGATCTGCTCGGTGTGGCGGATGGAGCAGCACTCGTCAGGGGAGTGAGGGCTGCGTACGGTAGGGCCAAGGGAGATCATCTGAAGTTCTGGATTGGCTTTGGCAAAGTAGCCAGTCTCAAGACCTGCGTGAATGCTGGTGATCTTGACCTCCAGATCGCACTGCTTACGGTACTCATCCTTGAGAATGTCGATAAGGCGGCTTGAGGTTGGAGAGGTCCAGCCAAAGCTGCGGCCTGAGAAGCCGGCTTCAACATTGTCCAGCAGAGAGCAGATGCAGTCGATCTTGTCGATAACATCATCAAGGCCATGGTCCTTGAGGGAGCGTGGCAGCAGACCGATAACGATGGAATCATTACGGGTTCTTACAGTGGACAGGTTGCAGGAGGTCTCAACTACACCCTTGTACTCACGGGACATTCTGATAACGCCATTTGGCAGAGCGCGCAGCAGGGAAATCAGATTCTGAGATGAGGTGTAGGACAGAGCGGTAGCCTGCAGCGGGCAGCTGCCCAGAATCAGGTGCATGTCAGGATCGGTGTCGTTGTAGAGATCCTGGTAGCGCACCATGGCCGCACGGGCGGCATCCTTGAGCTCGTTGATGGTATCCTTGGGAACAGCCAGCTCTACATAGCAGGTATGTGGGATGGAGTTTCTGATCTGACCACCGTGGAACTTCTGGATGAAGAAATCGTTGGTGTCAGCAACCTCGGCAAGGATACCGCACATGATGTCGATGGCATTGCCACGGTTTAAGTTGATATCACAGCCGGAGTGGCCGCCGCGCAGACCGGTGAGGTTGAGTACGATGGAAGTGCAGTCAACAACCTTAACCAGCTCTGGGACGAAGGTTACGTTGGCATTGATGCTGCCTGCGCAGCCAACGAAGAGCTCACCGTGGTCCTCAGAGTCGAGGTTGAGCAGGTAGTCACCCTTGAGGTACTCAGGGTCAAGCTCAATAGCTCCCTTCATGGAGCTTTCTTCTTCGACGGTGAAAATAGCGGTGATAGGGCCGTGGCTGAGTTCCTTGTCCTCAAGCAGAGCCAGGATCAGACTTACGCCCAGGCCATCGTCAGCACCAAGAGTGGTGTTGGTGGCGGTGATATAAGGGCCATCGCAGATCTCCAGCATCTTCTGGGAAACGCCTTCGCTGTCAGCGGTCATGATGCGTGGCACGATTGGATCACGGGTAAAGTCGTGAGCAAAGCCGTCACGGGCAACAGGAACCATGTCGATATGGCCCTGCATGATGATTACCGGGCTGTTTTCACGACCGGCAGATGCCTTCTTTTTGAGAATGACATTACCGCAGTCCTCAAGCTCACACTCAAGACCGTTGGTCTGAGCAAAGTTCACCAGGTACTTGGCAATGCCTCTTTCGTGACCAGAAGGGTGAGGAATGGCGCACAGATTCTGGAAGTGAGTAAAAACAGCCTGAGGAGCAAGTTCTTTGATTTCCATATGAAAAAGTTCCAGGGTGCCGACAGGGTAGCAGCCTGCACCGCAAAATATACAAACCGGCCTTTTTGAGGCGACCAGAAAGACAAAACGGGCGTAACAGCCCGCAATGGAAAAGCCTGAGAACCCGCTCTTGATACCAGACTCTCAGATGGCCCCTATATTATGTTTTATAGTCAGCTAAGGCAAGATAAAAACGGCCGTGCCGACCAATTTGATCTTAAACAGGCAGTCCGGCTCATGTACGGGCTTGAAGCATGGCACAAATGCAGCTGCCAGCTCATGGGCACAGTACATATCCCGCATCAGGCCCAGCCTCCCTCCTATTGCAGTTTTCACTCTCATAATACTGAGCAGCGATCTGCTGAACTGGTTATCTGACCAGGTTGCCAGGCTTTGGACGCGCTGCCTGTGCCATCAGAACCTGTGGTGGTGGTGCAGCCAGGCTGTGCCAAGTGTTGCCGGGATTGCTGTGGGAGTACAAATGGTGCTTTGTGCTGACCTGTAATTTATGCCTGGTATTACCTTGCAAAATGCCCAGTCTGAGGAAGTGGTAAAAATGTCCTGATCAGTCTGTCAGGTGCTTAAATAGAATTTTTTGGTGGTGAAATCGTATTTTATGTTTTAGCACTTGATATCCAGTACGCCGTGACCGGACATTTTAAGTGGCTTTTGCCTGCCTGAAATTGCTGAGCTCTAAGACAATGGCTTCTGCCAGAACTGAGGTTTTCATTGCATCACGACTGGCAGAAAACGGGACTGTGATTTGCCTTATTAATGGCTTAAATACAGGCGTTTGGAGGGCTTTGTAAGTGGTGGTGAGGGGAGTGGCTGTATGTCATGGCTACAACATATTTAAGATTGCTGGCAGGTATGACAAGTTGCTCATGCCTGTGGTTTTCATGGTATTTTACGCATGAATAATGTTTGAGCTAGAGTTCATATAATTATGCGTGAATCAGAAAACGTTATCATTCCTTTATTTTCGCCAGTTATGCCCTTAAAAAAGCTTATTGGCATGCCATTATTGAGTGCCATGGTGATCCTGAAAACTGCGAAATTATCTTAATGGCTTTTGAGTACCAGATCACAGAATTGCAATAAATGAGAATTTGCAGTACAGGCCCTATCATAAGATTATTTCAGGCGCCGATAATATAAGTACAACAGATGATTCTGCGGTGCCGTATTCAGGAAACGTTTCCTGAGCACTGCCTGGCGCCCAGTACATCCAGGTAATGCTTTTCTTTGTTGCCCTTAGATAATATTTCAGGGATAAGGCCCGCCGCAGGATAAGGACAAGGCCGGCCGTCAGCACTAATAGAATTAACTTTCCTCATGCCCCCTGGTATCAGGTGTAAATGGCGGAGAGTGTTCTGGTTTATTGTCACGGCTCAGTGGTCTGATTAAGACCTGGCCCGGCTGCACACAGCTGTACCGGCTCTGCAAAGGCAGCATGGGTGTAAGTCAGAAGAGGTGACTGTAAGATAACCGGTGTTTGCCGGTGCCGTGATTGCTCTTTCTTGTTTTCATACTGACAGTTTAGGGAGCTTATTATGTCCTTGATTACTTTGATATCTCGAAAATTCAGGTCCATGACCGTTGCTGTGGTTGCTGTTATTTTTGCCATGACCATGGGAGGATGCGGTAATTCCATCGATGATTATTCCGGTACATGGATAGGTCTTGATGAACGCGGCGGTCCACACGCAACTATCCATCAGTACGAAATCGTTCCTGGCAAGAACGAATCTGAGTACATAATCCGCGTAACCACTTCTGATTACGAGGTTACTCCAAACGCTACCAAGGCAAGATGGCGCTCTACTGAACCACATATGTTCAGCGGCCGACTCGATCCTAAGGGTAATCTGATCACCGATATCGGTGTTATCAAGGCTGACCCAAGAAACTTCCGTCTGATTTATGGCAACATCTTCCTGGTCCGCAAGGCCAAGAACACTGAGCTCAAGCTCAAGTATGTTATTCGTGACAGCCTCAAGGCCGCTCACCCGGAGATTGCTATCGAAGACTAGTTTTCAGGGTGGCTGCTTTAGCAGCTCCCAGACGCAAGCTTCCAAAAAAGGAGATCCCACAAAAGGGACCTCCTTTTTTACGCTCTAAAATCTATTATATTGCGACCACGGCAAGCCCGTCCCAAACCCGGGCCTGCAGACACATATCCATGTAGGCTTCCTTGACGGCAACATATTGATTGTTATCTTAGGTAAAATAGTGCCATGCGAACAGGGGTTGATATGCCGCATGGCAGCCCCCAGGCCGCATGACGGGTGGAATGTCCGTCGGATATTTG
>NZ_JALKIK010000061.1:0-20581 GCF_023050955.1 Anaerobiospirillum sp. NML120511 | reverse complement strand
GAGAGGCTCATGTCATATGACTGAACATGATACTCAGTGCTCATTTCCTGACTGTAGAATGCAGGTGCTGATGATACTAAATCAGCCTGATTTGGTGTAAAGTAACTGCTGGACATGGCTTTACCTCATTTGTTTTATGAATATTCTTGCATATGCAAGATTCAGGTAAATAAGCCATGTCTTTTTGTTTTATGAGGGGTATCCTTGAGAGGATGACAATCCACATTCTAAAAATAAGATATAGATCAAACTTTTATTTCTATTAATCAAATTTCTTAAGAAAGCGTTTTAGTGACAAGCTGGCACTATCAGCAAATGCAACCCGTTAAGTTTCACACGTGGTCCTTTTTATGCTTGGCCAGGCTGCCCTAAATTTTGTGATCCGGATCGGGGCGTGTGTTTCCCCTATTGCATGGATACCATTCAATAACTACTAGATCAACGGTTCCACCTGCCAACAGTCCCTCATCCACTACAGACCCATGACAGTTGCAGACTTTTCAGTTAATTGCACTATTTTCAGCAACCTTTTACATTTCTTGCAGCAACTATTGCATCGAGATCAACAAATCTACAGTCGAACCTAATGCTTCCAGGCCTATCCCGCCGTTCATGATCCTGCATGTGCTCCATGGTAGCCCTGGTCCTTCGAAACATTACATTGTCTGTAATTTTATTGCATATACAAAAATCAATAATGGACCAAAAGTACATCTGCAGCACCTGTCAGGCAGCTTTACTAATGGATTCTTTAGGCTGGAAAAATTGCAGTTTATTGCAATTTTTGCAAAATTTATTGCAACAATGGAGGATAGTGCCCCTGCAGGCTGTTGGGCAGTACACAGTATGTGCTGTTACTTGTTTGGTTATTTTTTGGGGATAGCAGATTTGCAGGTATCTGATTGCCTGGAGAATCTGATGCAGAAAGGACGAACAGGCCAAATGCTACTGTTGCCAGTATGCATTGGGCTGCTACTTTTTTGGAGAATGCAGATTTTGCAGGTATTGATCTCTGCAGAATCTGCTTACATGTGAGACGGTATGGGCACCTTGCGGCTACTGAATGTATGCGGCAGATGCATGAATTTTATTTTAGTTTGCATATTTCAGACTCTG
This sequence comes from Anaerobiospirillum sp. NML120511, assembly GCF_023050955.1. Classification (NCBI taxonomy): domain Bacteria; kingdom Pseudomonadati; phylum Pseudomonadota; class Gammaproteobacteria; order Aeromonadales; family Succinivibrionaceae; genus Anaerobiospirillum; species Anaerobiospirillum sp. NML120511. Next base: position 19,465 of record NZ_JALKIK010000061.1, on the reverse strand, counting down.
CATGTGTGCAGAGTCTTATGTATGGGGAGATACAGGAAGACCTGCGGACCATCCAGTTAGTCCGCATAAGCGCAGGTCCTTCAAACTGACGGATTTTGCAGCTTTTCGGTGGCTGCAAAACCTCTGGCATGTGAGATGACCACAACGCCTGTGATTAACTCATCAGTACGCTTGCGGTTCATTACTTTATTCAGACTCAGCCATGCAGAGTATGCATGCTTTACTGAGCCTGTAGCATGTGACAAGTCCGTACACCAGCCCTTTACAGGCAACTGCTGAGAGCTGCCCTGCATTTTGCGGTGTCGGTTCTTATATATTATCAAACTCTGCAATCTTTGCATTGACTGCAGAGACTTTTGCATGTGAGATCTTTAAAGGACCGGCAATCAGCTCATCATGAACTGTTGCCGGTCCTTTAACTTTTTGACTGAGCAGTGTTTAACCCCTTGCTAAGTCTGCAGCATGTGGTGCTGCCCGTTCCCATGGCTGCAACCCTTGATGGGGTGCATACTGAAATGCCCATGGGAGCGTGCAGATTTTACAACATTTGTTGTGCTTACTGCATCGGTTGATCGTGACTTTTCTTCAGTCTCGCAAAGCTGTATTTGTACTTACTGGAACTCTGCAGCCTGCAGCAGATCTGAGGAGTGAGCTGATTATGCCGAATTTACGGCATTTTTATGGCCAAAGGCCTCTAAGTATATTGCTGCACTGACACAGGTCTTACTGTCAGACTTTTCGGGACTTGAGTTGCCTGACGCTTTAATCTTCTTTGGCTGAGCCATGATCATTTGATGAGGCAGTGTTCTTTGAGCTGGAACCAGGCTGAGCTTTGGTCTTATCAGCTGCCTTTCCATCAGTCTTGTCGATTGTCTGGCCTGAAGTATTGGCTTTTGCTTTCCCGGCCGACTGGGTTGAGCCCCTTGTAGTAACCCTGGTTGAAGCCCTGGCAGAATCCCTGGCAGAAGCCTTTGCTGAATCCCTGGCAGAATCATTTGCAGCTGATTTGTCAGCTGCCTTGCCGACAGCAGGGGCCGCTGCCGGGTCTGCAGCCATGTCTGCAGACTGGGATGCAGGAATGGATGACTGCTGAGCTGCCTGTTTGGATGATTGCTGGGATGTCTTGCTGGTTGCAGCATTGCCTGCTGCCTTGAAGGCTGGCTGGGCTGCTGTGGCTTTGGTGTCGATGAGCTTGCGCTGAGCCTCAAAGTAGCGGTGGGCCTCGTCGGCCTGCTCTTCGAGCTGTTCGTTTCTTTTGCGCTGCTGCTCTTTGGCCTGAGTGTCGACAATGGCTACGGCCTCAAAACGCTTGAGGCGCATGATTTCCATCATGGCGTAACGGTATTCAAGGTAGCCGGTGACACTGGTGGCCATGGACAGGTGGAAGAGGTCATAGGCTCTCTTGTACTGTCCTTCAAACTGGGCCAGCTTGGCCATGTAGAAATAGGCCTCGCACAGACGACGTCCTCTTTCTACATTATCGATTGATGCCTTGCGCAGATCAGCAATCATCTTTTTGGAGCTGAGCTTGCCGCTCAGAAAATCGAGCACCTCAAGGCCCCATGGAACCTTTTTGTCTATGTCATTGCGACGTTCGATGATTTTCTCAGTGGCGTATTCCTCACCGTAGACATCACGCTCCAGAATGTAGAGCCAGGCAATACGGAAAGGGTCATTTTTGTCAAATTCGTAGAACTTGAGCAGATCGGTTATACCAAGCTCGGATCGGCCACCGTAGTAAAGAGCAATGCCCCGGTTAAACCAGGCAAATTTCTCTTTGGGATCGAGTTCCAGCACTGAGTCATAGGCTTCATAGGCTTCGGCAAAGCGCTCAGCTGAGGCAAGGTAGATACCCAGGAAATTGTATGCCTGAGGGAAATCAGGAACTTCTACCAGGGCATTGAGAAACATGTTGCGGGCAGTGACATCAAGACCAAGCCGGTCGTAGATAATGCCCAGCTGATAGAGCAGCTGAGCCTTCTGCTCACGGGTTATGCCCGGATTTGCAAGGGCAGCCGTAAACTGAGTGAGCAGCATCTGATACTGCTCTCTTTCAGCAGCATCAGGCAGTACCAGTATGGTTTCATCCTTATCAATAGAAAAAGGAGCATCCAGCGCCGGAGTAAAAGGTCCACCGTTGTTAACGGTGCAGCCTGAAAGGCCGTAGACAGCCATGGCCAGCACTGACAGCTTTAATCCCTGAGAAAGCAGCTGATGCAACCGCCTGGTAATGAATTTATGCATTGGGTAGCCACACAATAATTTCAAAATGCCAATGTCGGCAATTATAAGACAAACTCTTATTGTGCCATGGCTTTTGCAAAATTTAATAGCCTCAGTCCTTTAACGGCCCATCATGGTGCCTGCCCAGCACAGACGCTCCTGGCAGGCACCTGCCGGGCCCGCAAAAGTCTCTTGCAGACTTCACTCAATCCAGCTCCCGGCCTCAGTCAGGCAATGAAACTCAGGCATACCACTGCCACTCATCTCACGCTGCTATGCGGCTAATCATCCAGGCAGCTATGCAGCCTGATACATGGACTGACCGGGCAGCTCACCGTGATGCTCAGTCAACTTCGCAACCGGCATTCATCTACTGGCTTGTATCAGATGTCATCTCTAATCGTTCGTCCGCAGACTGACGGCTTTCCCAATTGCCCATTGCCCATTGCCCCCTTTTGTATTGCCCACTACCCCTTACTCCTTACCCAGTGCCTGTCAGGCACTGGTCAGCCCAGGGTGAGGCCATGCAAGGCAAGAAATGGGAGATGTAAGGGGCTGTAAAGACTGCCTTACTGGCCAGATGAAGATGGGTCCTGCCATGGAGGGCACCTGTCCATGTCCAGACATGATTCCCTAGCCTTGCCCGGCTCACAGCTGACTGTCATCAGCCGGGACCTCAAAACTATGGCCTGCTCAGTCATGCCGTGGCAGGAGATTTTGTTTACTGCATCTTGCATGGTGGCATTTAAAGACATATAATCGGGACACCCTTGGGGGTGATTCTGGATTCGACCGGAAGTTACCGAGCCTGAGGTGCATGTCGAGGGCGGATTGCCTCGTAAAAAGTCCTTTAAAATAGTCGCAAACGACGAAAACTACGCTTTAGCAGCTTAATAACCTGCGTAAGGCCATCGGTGTTAAGCCCTGCTGGTGTCGCTTAGCAAATCCGGTGTCAGTTTCCTCATCAGCTCGTGTGGAAGCTTCGCTTGAGGTGGAAGCATTAAATCTTTTATCAAGCTGGATATTTGGTGGCGTGACTCTCCGCAGCCAGTATTGAGATCAAAGAGAAGTCTAAACATGTAGTACCGACGGTAGAGTCTTTTGGGACGTGGGTTCAAATCCCACCACCTCCACCAGAATTCTCAAACAAAGCCTCAGACGGTTTAAAAGCACCGTTTGAGGCTTTTGTTTTTTCAGGCCTCCCATAGGCCCCTCTAAATGGCACCCGACAGCCACCCTTACCGTCAAAAGCAGGCCCGGCAGCCTGCAGGTCCGGCTGTCTGCCAGCCAGTCAGCCTTGCTCACAGCCAGCTATCATGCCCACACCGGCATGACAGCCAGTTGGCATTTGCCAGCCGAATGCCTGGCACGACAGTTCATAGCCGACATGGCTTGCCATAGCCATAGGCAGATGTCCTTGCACGGTCAGCATGGGCACAGCCTCCAGCTGCTGTGGAACAGTTGTCCATGGCGCAGTCATCTGTCTCATGCCCTCTAAAGCACTGCCATACTGGCTATTTCCACTGTATGGCTTTGCACTCAGCACAGTACCTTCAGTCCCCATCCCTGAAGAAGTCAGATAGAGCTGACTGCTGCACTGTCCCTCACCTAAATGCCTCATGGCCCTGATTGCTCATGACTTGCCGGGCTGTAAGACATGGACAATGGAGCAAGGACATAAGAGCCATGGGATATGGGCCATATGCCATCGCCCATACTGCAGCCTGTGTTCAGCCTTTTGGCGTTCTTTCGACATCCTTTCGCAATCATGGCATGGGTACGCATCTTGCCCAGCCTGAACCAGCTGTCCAGCTTGTCGGGGATTCTCAGCCTGCAGGCCCGGTTCTTAATGCTCTATATTCTGGGTGATTGTCCAGTCCAGCACGCTCATTCTGACAGCAAGCTGCCTGATGAGCTCAGATCTTTGCGATAGTACATGGCATAGTGAATGTCTCATGGCCCATGTTTGAGCCTGAGACCGGCTGGAAGTTTTTCAGCCCATATTACAGGGCCGCCTGTCCAGGAGAGGACAGGCGGCCCTTTTATATGGTGCCCTACAACCGGCACAGTCATTGTCTGCAGTCTATGGCTGCATGCGGCTGTCGTTCCCGACGGATAACTGTTGTATGCCAGACACTGGAGCAGCCTTGACTAAACTAAACGCAGCGATAGTCAGGCCAGGCACGTCCATGACATGTCGTCACTGCTAAAGTACAGCCTTATTTGAGGCATGACAGACTTCATAACATGTCGGTTTGCTGGCTTTCTAACTTGCTGTCCTGTTGACCGGAGTCATATGCATGGACCTGCAGGATGTCTTGCTGGCAGACTCATGGGAGGTCATGCTGCTTAGTCGTCTTAGCCCTGGTGCTCTGGGGAGCTGGTCTGGGCACCAGGGATACGGCCAAAGACAAGACCGCTCTGGGCAAAGTAGGTGGCGCCGTGATTTTCACTGGCACCAAGGCGACGGACTATATTGCTGTCGGCGGCCAGAAGGCCGTAGCCACGGGTTGCCAGCTTTTCAATCCAGTACTCGCTTGGCTGCTCGTTATAGTGGAACTCGCCACCAGTACCTGGAAGAGCATGAGTCATAAGAATAAAGCGGCCATTGGTAAGTGTGTCGAGCAGAGAGTCCAGATACTTCTCTTCAATGTGCTCTACCACCTCAACACAGACAGTGAGGTCAACAGGGGAGCATACGAAGCCGCCTTTGGTCAGATTGTGCTCAACAATAGGATAGGCACAGTTCTTTACGTTGAATGGCAGACCATCGATACCCAGTACCGGTACCTTGAAGGTATCAATAAGATAACGGCCCACATTACCAAGTCCGGCACCTACATCAAGTACGCTTTTGACGTTGAAGCGCTCCATGACATATTTAAAGACATTTGGAGAGAAGCTGGCCGGATCGCCATAGAAGAGATTACCGCCACCGATCTCACGGGTAGCATTATCTTCAGGGTTGCCAACAAATAAGGTGTTTACGTTGCTGTTGTTCTTGAGAGTCAGTTCCATTTTCAGTCTTTACTATATTCGTGGGAGTTATTGATACTGAGCCCCGGCACAGCCATGCCTGCCCTGACAGGCATTGCCCAGCCATGCCACATGCCAGCCTTGCCTTGCTCCTGCTGCAGGTCAGCGACAAACCTGACATGGCCATTGCCATGGGCATAGCCTTGGTAATGGCCAGGAGTCAGGCTCATCCTCTGACGTCATGAGCCCATGTCAGCACATAAAGTGTGATGCCCATGCCGCCCTGGGCCAGCATTTTGGCTGGCTCTGCTGTTCTGTGCATGAATGAAATGACCTGCAATGAGCAATTTAAACAGACTGTGTCCCAACAGTACAGTATGAGCCGCTGAGCACAGGCTGGCTGTGACTTTGCACAGCTGGACCTTCCAGGCCAAGCAGGTCAGACAGGCAGGACAGCAAACAGACAGCATGACATGCTGGCGGGCTGACAGACAGAAAAGCCGGACCGCTTCCCTCAGTTGCGTCTGCCAGAAAGCAATCAGGTCAGTTTGCTCATCTGAGATCATAGAAATACGCATCACCGGCACTATTAGTGACCTGCAGCCCATACACCTGACAGGCAGCGGTAAACCTGCCAGTATGAATTGCTGACAGGTTTTCCGACTGCCCGCCTGCGTGCTGTCAAGCTTGCCTGCTCGCAGATTAACGAGCAGTCAGAAATCTCTTTGAGCTCAGGCAATGCCCCGCATTACCAGAAACTGACGAGCAGCTTGCTGACAGGATGGGCAGACAGCCATTTTGCAGATGGGGACCAGTGGTACTCGGGTATTCCGTGACAGTGAGCCATGTATGTGATGAGGTGTTAAGTACTGATTATTCAGTCATACTGGCTCGGGAGAGCTAAGTTTAAGCCAAATTGGCAGGTGTGGCCATTCAATTTAACCCATGTCATTAGCACTTGTCCTCAATGGCTGGCTGAATGCACAAATATGAGCCGTCAAAAGACATTCCTAAGCTTGTGCCATTACAATCACACCCTGTCTGTATTAACAGTATCCTTGTAACAGCAAACTGCATGAGGTAAATATGCTTCTTCCTGCTGCGGCCATAGTAGTTGGCCTGGTTTTATTAGTTTGGAGTGCTGACCGCTTCGTTGACGGAGCAGCAGCAACAGCCCGTTACTTCGGCATGCCGGCTCTGCTTATCGGTATTATCATCGTGGGCTTTGGTACATCAGCCCCTGAGATGGTAGTTTCAGCCCTGGCTGCCAGTGATGGCAATCCAGGTATTGCCCTTGGTAATGCCTATGGCTCCAATATCACCAATATCGGCCTGATTCTTGGTCTGACCGCCATTATCAGCCCGGTAGCCGTATCCTCTCAGGTACTGCGCAAAGAGCTGCCAGTACTTCTGGCCGTTACTGCTCTTGCCATGTTCCAGGTTTGGGACAATGAGATTACCCGCCTCGATGCCTTTATCATGATCGCCGTATTTGCTCTTATCATGGGCTATACCATTTACCAGAGCCTGCAGGAGAGAAATAAAAAGGTAGTACCAGACCCTGACGAGGGGAAAGAGGATGAAGGAAATGACATGCCTTTATCCCGTGCCATCATGTGGCTGGTCATTGGTCTGCTGTTACTGATTGCCAGCTCCCGCATGCTGGTCTGGGGTGCAGTTGAGATTGCTACTGCCCTGGGTGTCAGTGATTTGATTATCGGTCTTACCATTGTGGCCGTAGGCACCTCACTGCCAGAGCTTGCCTCCTCCATCATTGCTGCCATGAAAGGAGAGCATGACATTGCCCTTGGCAATATCATTGGCTCCAATCTCTTTAACACCCTGGCCGTTGTAGGTATTGCCGGAAGCATCTCCCCAATGATAGTTGAGCCTGAGGTCTTCTACCGTGACATGACAGTCATGGCCGGTCTGACTCTATTTATCCTCATAGTAGGCATAGGCATCAAAGGACCAGGCCGTATCAACCGTGTTGAAGGTGGCCTGATGCTGGCCACATACATTGGCTACACAGCCTATCTTGTCAGCACAACCTTTGTCGCAGCCGCCCCGTCCGCCTGATGCCCCGGATGGCCGCCAGCCTGCGGCTGCGGCCATCCACGGACGTCACGCAACCCGGCACTGCGTGCCACCCACGCAGTGCCGCCACAGACAGCAGCCTCAGTCCCCTGAGGCTGCTGTTTTGTTTTCAGCCCGCTGAAATGAACCAGGAGGCTGCCCTCCAGCGTTCCTCTACCAGGATGCCCCACCAGCATGACAGTATGGTCCAGCAGGCCCATCCCTGAAGTCAAAAGCAACATGACAGCAGGTAAGCCCGGAACTGGCAACTGGCCATTAGACAAGACAGTCCGGACATGGTATTGCAGAGTACGCCATAGATCTGGACAGAAATGCAGGGCACAACGGGGAATGGCATAACATGGCATTGCACGGCATAACAGGGCACAGCCTCACCGGGATTGAGCCTGTTTTGACCTTACCTGGCTATGGATGTGTTCGATGAACCTGCAGTATTGCCTGAATACCAATGGTTCATGAACTGTTTGCTGGCTGGACGAATCACTGTCAGATTGGTGAGTGATTGGGCTGGTGCTGGCCTGTGCAGCAGGACACTGACTGGACAGTTGATGGCCTTTGCGGGCAACCTGATGAACGCCATGGTTATGGCCTCTGAGGCAGCTTGATGACTGGACTGTGAGGGACTTTGCGGGCAGCTTGCTTGCTTATTGGGTGTTGGTCTTGCAGCACAGCCTGTTGGCTGACATTCTTTCAGGACAGATTTATTGCTGACGGGCTTCCTGTTTGACAGGCTGGCTGGCCAATGCCTTGAATAATACAGATTTGCGCAAGGCCAGGCTGTATAGCATGATACACATGTACGGAGTGATGAGTGTATGAGACATGGCACTGCCTGGCAGATGGATGTCTCCTTCATGTCGCCCGTGTGACATGATTGAATGGTGATATGACTGCTTAATGTACGGGCAGTTGAAGGACTGAAAGGGAGGTGTATCGTACAGACGGATGGACATTGGTACTGACGTGCTGGTTATCTAATGCCGATGTGGATGTACCGGCAGATAGCTGGACGTGCTGACGCCTGTATTGATTGCGGAGGGTAGTCAGTTTCCCTCTAAACAGGAACCGGATTTTCAAAATCTGGCCTTTCATAAATCCTGTTAGCCTGAAATCGCCATTTGGGTGCTGTTTTCAGGTCAAAAAAAACCATCATACCCAAAAGGGCACGATGGTTTCTGATGCCAGCCATACCGATTCTGTCCTGTGCCGGACAGTACAGCAGGCTGTTCTATGAGAGTTTAAAGAAAACTGTTCAGGGCAGTTCTGCCGGTCTCAGTTAGCGGTTGAGCAGGTTTAAGGCAACCTGTGGACGCTGATTGGCCTGAGTCAGGATAGTGGCAGTAGCCTGCTGAATAATATTCTGCTGGGTCAGGTTGGCAGTTTCCTCGGCGAAGTCGGTATCACGTAATACGGAACGTGAGGAAGCTACGTTCTCCTTGATGGAGTCCTGGTTACGTACAGTTGCTTCAAAACGGTTCTGTAAAGCGCCAAGCTCAGCACGCTTGCGGTTTACAGCGTTGATCAGGTGATCGATACCGCCCAGAGTCTTAGTGGCCTCTTCAGCAGTGCTGATGTTGATACCTGGGTTGGTGCCGTTGTTTTTGAAGACGTCCTTAATCTTGTACTTCTGACCGTCGATCTCGAACTCGTCACTGCCGCCATACAGAACAGCCAGAGAGGCCAGACCGTCTACGTCCATGGACTGGGTCAGGTCAATCTTAACGATGGAGGATGGGTCAGCACCGAGCTGGAAAGAAGCGATACCGGCATTGCCGTTTAAGACGTCAGCACCGGCAAAGGTGGTGTCGTTGGCAATACGGGCGATTTCCTCAACCATCTGAGTAACCTCGATCTGGAGGGACTCACGGTCTTTTTCGGTATTGGTACCGTTGGCAGACTGTACTGACAGGGTACGAATACGCTGCAGCATGTTGGTAACTTCATCCAGAGCACCTTCAATGGTCTGGCAGAAAGCCAGAGCGTCCTGGGTGTTACGGTTACCTTGAGTCAGACCGTCAAGCTGAGTGGAAAGGTTGTTAACAACCTGCATGCCTGCGGCATCGTCCTTGGCCTTATTGATACGTAAGCCTGAGGATAATCTCTGGTAGGAGACATCAAGGCTGTCATTGGCACGCTGGGCGGCACGCTGGGCATATAAAGATGAAATGTTGCTGTTAATGAATAAAGGCATTTCTTTAAACTCCGGTTACGAGAAACACATCGTTTCTCCAGGAACAGTTAAGCCGAATGTGGCTGAGTCTTTGCCAGGGTGCAATTATTGCCGCTCTCATAACGACAATGTGGGGAGCAGGGCTCCCCGCATATTCTCTCTCTTTACCTTTTAATCTGTGCCCGGTGGCTTTTACAGGCTGACCGGCACAGAATGCAAAGACTTTTTTTCTTTCTCTCTTTAAAGCATGAACAGGATAAATAACCTGTCTGCACAGAGATTATTGCAGGTAGCGTGCCAGTTATAAAACTTGATTTTCATCACATTTATGCTGCGTACCACCCAGCAAGAACCCCATCTTTTGAACCATTTGCCTCAGACATTCCAAAGCGGCAAGGTCGTGACTTTACTCCCGTAAATTTTCACTGCAGGTCACATCCCCACGTGACCACCACCCAAGAGACACTCACCAACGTACTTTTAAGTTTGACCAGAAAATACCTGCTGTCACAACTGTGACAGCCAATAGACGCTGTTATTTTCCTGTCACAGCCAAGGCAAAACTTACCGTCATTTTCACGGCACAACCTGGCTGTTCCCGTAACATCAACACATTTCAACCTAGCAACTCCCAGAACCTTTCAGGCAAATGTAATGTCCAGCCAGGCCAGGCCATGACAACTAAAGCATGACTATGACAGGCAAATACATATTACGAAGCTTACATTGGGTAGAGAGAGCTATACCAACACAGAGCAGAGGATAACTATCAGAGGGATGGGGATTGCCTGATGACACCAGCAGTAGCAGCTACATGCAAGAGTTCAGGTATAAGCATGGAGAAGAAGATAGGGAAGGATATGAATTTAGAAAGTGGCCACATGAGCTGCCCCACTGACGGCCCTAGGGCAGGACTAACAGGGAAAGTACATTGAACAGTCTGTAATACCTTTTATAGAGCATTCTCCAAAACACAACCACCGCCATCAATGTCAGTGGCATAGTCATTGCTAACGGATAAACTAAATAAGATCATGTACAGCACATGTGAACGATAAGAGAAACAGAAGTTATCGGCCGTAAAAGGCCATAAAGGGAGATCAGATATGGCTCTTTACGTCAACACGAACGTCAGCTCCATCAATGCCCAGCGCAAGCTGGCCAATAGCACTCTGAGCTTAAATACCTCCTACCAGAGACTGTCCTCAGGCCTGCGTATCAACTCCGCCAAGGACGACGCTGCCGGCCTGCAGATCTCCGACCGTCTGACCTCCCAGATTAATGGCCTCAACCAGGGTAACCGTAACACCAATGACGGTATTGCCCTTGCCCAGACCATCGAAGGAGCTCTGGACGAAACCACCAACATGCTCCAGCGCATCCGTGTGCTGGCTGTACAGTCCGCCAACGGCACCAACTCCCAGGCCGACCGCAAGGCCCTCCAAGAAGAAGTCACCCAGCTCTCTGATGAAATTAACCGTATTGCCCGCCAGACCACTTTCGCAGGTGCATTAGTTCTTAACGGCAAGCAGACTACTGGTGTGAATAATCACCTTAAGAATGAGAACAGCCTTATTCCAGGAGGTCAGGGACCTAATGCAGGAAAGATTATTTTCCAGGTAGGTGCCAATGCTAACGACACACTATCACTGCAGTGGGATCAGCCTTTTACCATTTCCGGCATGGCCGCTATGGCAGGCTGGGGTAAAGCTGGTAATAACGCTGCTGGCGCAAATAATGGATTAATTGCTACAAGTGCCCAGCACTTATCTAAACTGCGCTGGACCATCTCATCCGCTGAGCTTGCAACCAAGACTCTGGCAAACATTGATACCATGATCCAGGTAGTTGACTCCAAGCGCGCCGGTCTTGGCGCTCTCCAGAATCGTATGGAAAGTACTATTCGCAATCAGGCCTCTATCTCTGAAAATGAGGCTGACGCCCGCAGCAGAATTCGTGACACAGACTTCGCCGCTGAGACCGCTTCTCTCACTCAGAACAACATTATTCAGCAGGCATCCCAGACTGTTCTGGCCCAGGCTAACCAGCGTCCAACAATCGCTCTGAGCCTGTTAGGTCAGTAATACAGATTCATTTCATTCTCTCTTTATCATTCAAGGCGGGTTTATCCCGCCTTTTTGCTTTCTAAAAGATTATGAAAGTAACTAACACTCAAACGCTGAAAAAAGGCATCAAGAAAGCACCTGGCTCTCTTTAGATTTACGGTCATAAGAACGCAAAAGAGGAAACTTTACCATGCTGTTCTGCTGTTACAGAATATTGATAAGCTGACTGGTGCCTATACAGCAAGAGAGTAGGCCTGGATGCTTTACAAAACAGACTAAAATCTTCATTAGAGACCAGGCTGATGCCCGCAGCAGAATTCGTGCCCCCTCCCATCAGTCCTTTATTCAGCAGGCCGCAACCTCAATGCTGATGCAGGCTAACACCCGTACTCAGCTGGGCCTGTCCCTGTTAGGCTAAAAGCCGCCTTTGGCAGGCCTTTACCAGACTACTTCAATCTCTATCATTATTTAAAAGCCCTCTGGTCACTCGAGCAGAGGGCTTTTTTGCAGGCTGCTGGAATTTATTTGGGTAGCTAACGAATTCGCCTTTCTGGCGTATTTTGCTCATTACCCCTTTATGGCGGTACCACATTGACCAGAGGATGTCGCATATGATGCGACATCCTCTGGCGCGGCAACTTGCCTGACCTGCTGCAGTTCTTTCGGTACGCGGTGCCTGCCTGTTAGTTTATGTTGTGCCCTGTCAGGAGGTAAGCACTGTAGCACTGCATGTACTGGGTCTGGCAGCTTCATCCACCTCTAGTGGCGGTATGGCTCTTAGTGTTGCTTGCCTGCGTGGTTTTGGGGGCTGATGGTCTGGTGGTGTGGGCGTGGTTGTGCGGGACTGGTGGTGTGGCGGGCATATAAAAGCCCGGCTGCATGGATAAATAATCCTATGTTGTTATAATTAAGCCAATCTTTTTTAATGAGGATGATATGGCTCAATTCATTTTTACTATGAATCGTGTGGGCAAGATAGTGCCCCCAAAGAGACAAATCTTAAATAACATTTCTCTGTCTTTCTTCCCGGGCGCAAAGATCGGCGTATTAGGTCTGAATGGTGCCGGTAAATCCACCCTGATTAAGATCATGGCTGGTGTTGACCAGGACTATGAAGGCGAGGCCCGTCCACAACCTGGTATCAAGATTGGCTATCTGCCTCAGGAGCCTAAGCTCGATCCTGAAAAGACTGTTAAGGAAGTCATTCAGGAGGCTTTTGGTGAGGTTAACCGTGCCCTGACCCGCCTTGATGAAGTCTACGCTGCCTATGCAGATGAAAACGCAGACTTCGACGCTCTTGCCAAAGAGCAGGCTGAGCTTGAGGCCATCATTCAGGCTCACGACGGCCACAATCTGGACAACCAGATTGACCGTGCTGCCGATGCCTTACGTCTTCCTGACTTCAGCCGTCAGATCAAGGTTCTCTCCGGTGGTGAGCGCCGTCGTGTTGCTCTGTGCCGTCTGCTCCTTGAGCGTCCTGACATGCTGCTGCTCGATGAGCCTACCAACCACCTGGACGCCGAGTCTGTTGACTGGCTTGAGCAGTTCCTGCACCAGTACCCAGGTACAGTAGTAGCCGTTACCCACGATCGTTACTTCCTGGATAACGTTGCAGGCTGGATTCTGGAGCTCGACCGTGGCGAGGGTATCCCATGGCAGGGTAATTACTCCAGCTGGCTGGAGCAGAAGGATCAGCGTCTGCAGATCGAAGAGAACACCGAAAGTGCCCGTCGCCGCTCCATCGAGCGCGAGCTTGAGTGGGTCCGTCAGGGTGCCCGTGGCCGTCAGGCCAAGTCCAAGGCCCGTATGGCACGTTTTGAAGAGCTGTCCTCTGTTGAGTACCAGCGTCGTAACGAAACCAACGAGCTGTACATTCCACCTGGCCCACGTTTAGGTGATTCCGTACTGGAGGTTAAGAACCTCTGCAAGGCATATGATGGCCAGGTGCTGATCGACGATCTGTCCTTCACTCTGCCAAAGGGCTCCATCGTGGGCATCATCGGTCCTAACGGTGCCGGTAAGTCCACCCTGTTCCGCATGATCACCGGTCTTGAGAAGCCTGATTCAGGTGAGATCAAGCTGGGCGACACTGTAGTAACAGCCTACGTTGAGCAGTTCCGTGACGAAATGAACGATGACAACACTGTCTTCGAGGAAATTTCCCACGGTCAGGACATTCTGCGTATCGGTTCCTACGAGATCCCATCCCGTGCTTACATCGGCCGCTTCAACTTCAGAAGCACCGATCAGCAGAAGCGCGTAGGCGATCTCTCCGGTGGTGAGCGTGGCCGTCTGCAGCTGGCCAAACTGCTGCAGGTTGGCGGCAACCTCCTGCTGCTGGACGAGCCTACCAACGATCTGGACGTTGAAACCCTGCGTGCCCTTGAGAACGCCTTACTGGAGTTCCCAGGCTCAGCTATGGTTATTTCCCACGATCGCTGGTTCCTCGACCGTATTGCCACCCACATCCTGGACTACGGTGATGAGGGCAAGGTACGCTTCTTTGAGGGCAACTACACTGAGTACGAAGCCTGGAAGAAGAAGGAGCTGGGTGAAGAAGCTCAGCCTCACCGCCTCAAGTTCAAGAAGGTCGCCAAGTAAGACCTGGCTGAACTTTGCAGCATGAAAAAAGCGCCCTGCCTTACGGCAGTGGCGCTTTTTTCATATGTGCTGCGAACAAACACCAGTTTTTGACCGCACTGGACCAGGACAGGCCTGAGTTGCAATCTTAGTTGCTGTATGACTGACTGTCTGCCTTGCTGTGTGGATGGCTGACTGACAGGATAGGCTGGAGTGGTCCTCCTTGCAAGGCAAAGCCATGATCCCTCCAGCTTATGAGCAGTCCGCTGCAAGGCCCTACAGCCATCTCTTATGCCCGCTTATCCTGTCCTGCCTAACTGACCGTCCTGTACCATAACGTCCCGTATACCCCAGCAGATCGGGCTATCCCCGGCACAACTATGGATGCGGATACAGTAACAGCTATGGTTAAGGCTGCAACCACAGCCTCAGACAGGGCTACAGACACCTGCTAAGCCCCAGGCACATCCAGCAGCTATATCACTATCCGTTGCTCTGATAGGCTGCAGACAGTCCTTGAGAGACTGCTGAGAGGCCATGCCGATCGCTGACATAGCCCAGGGCAGAGCATGTCATGAAGTGACATCAGATGCTGTCCAGGTAATGAGCTGTCACAGGAGCTGTAACCATGGCCGTATAGAGGCTCATAGCTTCGCTGTAGCGGCTTAATGGCCTCAAGAACGTGCAAGGCCTGTCCAAATGGACAGGCCTTGCTGTAGAAGCTGTATGCAGCCCCAGGAGCGTCTGTGTGCCCTGGGGCATAGTATGCCCTGCTGTGCCCTGTGCAGCGGTTGTGGACTGTGCAGTCCGTAGCTGAGCAGCACTGCGTGGTACTGGTGCTGGGGTGCACAATGCCCCCTGCCTCTGGCAGGGCGGGGCAGCGCACAGTTGCGCTGGCTGGCCTGCCTTGCTTAGCGGGCAATGGTCAGATGTCTGACCAGATAGTGACCAGGCGGCTTCAGGGCCTGCTTTTCAATGCCGTAGCCTGCCTTCTGGGCTGAGCGCAGGGCTCTGATGTCATTCATGTCGGCGACAGTAGACAGGGCATTGAGATTGCCAAAGTCGTAGGAGGCAATAGACCAGCGGCGCAGAGCAGTAGCAATACCCTGACCCTGCAGGGATGGATGCACACCTACGTACAGTGAATGCAGGATATGGTGCTCGATTTCACCCTCATTGAGCATGAAGCACTCATAGCCTACCACCTTGTTTTCCTTATCCAGGACCAGTGAAACCAGCTCCGGAGAACGGAAGCGGTACAGCCACACAAGCCAGTTGAGCATTGGCACACGGAAGAGCTGGGAGTGCAGGCTCTGTACCTCCTTGAGGTACTTTACTTTTCCGGTGACAAAAGTGTAGTCGCCGAACTTCTCAGGTTCATGGCGTCTCATAATCTGGCGGGCGTACTTTTGATTCATCTTCCATAACTGCACGTTATGGCTGAAATGATGTAGTTCCATGCCTGACCTTACCTGTTAAAGGATATTATCAGCACAGTCAGCTGCCCCCGACAGCCTGTCCATATGCTGTACTAAACCACAGACTGCCTGCTGAAAATCAGCGTATGCAACCGTACCTGCAGGCACGGTAACAAAAGTGGCACTCATATATCTTCAGGCAGCGCTCATCAGCACTGCCGCCCTGCCGTGCTCACCTGATATCCTGATATAAGGTGCAGCAATCAGCTCAATATCCCATGGTCTGACCTGAGCGGGAAAAATTCGCTGCCAGTCGGCAGCGCTGCATGGTCAAATGCAATACAAAAAGGGCCAATACACATATTGCCGCCTGTGCTTACAGGCCGCCTCAAGTGTAAGTCCTGTCAGTGAGCTGATGCAGGTTACTCCGTCAAAAGTGACGGAATTACCGGGGGTATAAATACAAGATAATCAATTGCGCCTGTAAGCTCAATAGAAAAGCCCGTCCCCCATATCGACAATATTACTCAGATAAGCGCCTTACTCTTCAGTGGATCGCCATTTTATCGAAACAGATTTACCCCATAGATAAAAATCAGGCCCTGTCCGAAAAAGTGTATTTTTGTGATACACCACAAATAGCGCCACGCATTATGACACCATCCCCTGCCTTGCGTGCACAGCACCCGGGAGCACACTCCTAAAGCCAGGCACCTCAATCATGCCTCTGTGGCATCAGCCATCAGGCCAGGCAGACCGGCTCCAGGCCCAGCCCGGCCTGGCAGCATCAATCATTAAACCTGATGACCACACCTGACTGACCATACCTGCGTCATGCAACCCGTATCGTTTGACAGAGCCAGGCTGGGCACGACAAGGCCAGCCCAGGCAAGGCTAACAAAGAGCAGGATGGCTTAGCATTGCATGACGTAGCAATACAGCTCAGCTCCTTACGCTGACTTAAACTGCCTTACACTGCTCAACCCTGCTCTGGATTTGATTAAATCAAAATTTGATTAAATCAACACTTGATTCAATCAACAATGGCCTCGGCATATTGTCGGGCACAGAATGAGGGGGCTGACTAATAGCCAGAGTGAGAGGCTGACATGAGGCCTCAGCCAAAGGCTCACTTCAAAAGTTCAGCCTGAAACTCAGGGCCATTTAAGCATAAAGCCCCGTGATTAAAACGATCACGGGGCTTTATGCTGTATGGCAGCTGTCATATGGCTGCCGTCCCTGAGCATGAGCTCAGTGGCGGATGGCCCTGGGCCTCAGCCGTCAGCTGCAGACAGCATTGGCAGGCAGACTGGCCGGCTGTGACTCAAGCTGCAGGGCTGGAAGGCGGCCTGCAGCTGGCCTGACATGCCTGCATTCAGGCAGGGAGCCTGGGGCAGAGTGCCCAGGAAGGCCGTCTGCGGGCATGCGTGCTTCATACATGCTCATGGACCTGCATGCGGGCCTGCAGACTGCTTTGGGTCCTGCGGACTGATGCCTTTGAGATTACTCTTAGAACGGAGCAAAGAAACGGTGGAGTGACTTGATTGGTTCACGGCCACGGGACTCGAGGAAATCGAGCACCTTCATTGGGCTGGTGTTGATAACCTGGTCATAGCAGATACCGGCTGCCTCAATGACCTGCTCTGCTTCCTTGAAGTTACCCAGGAAGTAGCAGACATGGGCATCAGAACCAAGGGCAATGACATTGCCTATTTCCTTTGCCAGGGTAGCTACCTTTATGCAATTGTCACGACTGCCTGAGCGGGTATTTACATTAGATGATGAGTTGAGCTCAATGGCTACATTGTGCTCTTTGGCACACTCAAGTACCTCACGGAAGTTAACCGGATATCTTGGGTTGCCAAGGTGGGTGATGATATCTACCTTGCCTGAGGCAATGACCTTTTTGACAATCTCGGTGTGCTCAGCCTCAGTAGTAGGATCAAGGCTTGGGTGGAAACCGGCCAGAACAATATCCAGACGGTCAAGAATGTAGTCTTCAAGGTCAATGGTGCCGTCAGCACGCAGATTGGCTTCAACACCACGCAAAATTGCAATGTTATCCACCACATGAGGAATTACTCTGAGGTTGCCAAAATGCCATGGATGAGGGGCATCAGGGACATCAGGACCATGGTCGGTAGTGGCAAACATGGCTATGCCACACTTCTGAGCCTGTAAGACATAATCATTGATAGTGCTGTAAGCATGATCGCTGGCCACAGTGTGGGTATGCAGATCTACCAGGAAACGCATTTTATGTATCCTCATCTAATTGGTTTGCAGCCTGTCATCAGACAGCTCTACGATATCAGAACCTGCCCTGCAGGCACAGCCTCACTTAATCAAGCCTGCCAGGCCAATGGCAGCCCGGCCACGGCATAAGCCGCATGCCTGGCCAGTGATGGCCATACGGTCAGCCATAAAGGCATGAATGGACTGTCTGGTTCAGTACAGGCAATAAGACTATGACCAGGACATGCAGGCATGCAGCCATGTCGGGCCAGCCCCATCTCCAGCTCCAGACAGCCTCGAACCATCAGGAACCGGTACGGAGCTCAGGCGGGTTAAAACCTTGTGTTGAACTTATATTCTAGAACTTTACTGTCTGTTTTGTGTTTAAAGGCCGTAACAGACAGATGTTATGCCCCGGTATGATCCACAATACCCGTCATAATGCACCATGACTACGGACAGAAATCCCACTGACCCAAGACACCTAAGCCCCACCAGGCATCTCCATACCTTGCCTTGCCTTTGCCCGGAGCGGAGATCATACATGAGCTCATTCCAGAGCTCACTTCAATAACTCATTCCTGAGCTTACTTTAGAGCCCATTACCATAGCCATAGCCATGCTCATGCACATTAGTGTGCCTGTACCAAAGGACAAAGAGACAAAAGCCGGAAGCTCAGAACAAGTGAACTCATAGCTGACGTCAAAGGGCAGGTGCTGATGACCTGTTGGCGTCCCTGGGACAGGGACAAGAGCAGGATCAAAGGACTGGAAGCTGAAGACTAATAAGCTGATGCTCACCACAGCTCAGCCCTGCCCAGCTCAGCCCTGGCCAGGCAGGAAGACCTTGCTGCTTTCAGCTGCGACAGGCAGCCCAGGATGCTAACCGGACCAATGACAGCCCCATGACCGGGGCCGGTACGGCTGCCTTGCCGTCTGCAGCTCTGGCTGCAGCACATACGGCAGATACTGACACCGCATGGGAACAGAGCTGCTGCAGGCAGCGGCTCTGGTAATTACAGGATAAGGCATGACCCAGGGTTGTCTTGCCTGAAGTTTATCTTCCATGCCTGCCGGGCATGACCAGGGCAAAGAGAACAAATAGCCATTCCAGAACAACTCAACTGCTATCCCATGGCTATACCGTAGCTCTACCTTGGCTGCTCCGTGGCCATGCTGCTGCCAGGTAAGGGGTTCTCTATGGCTGCACCAGGGCTTTACATGGGCCCCAATTGCCATGCATCGGCCATGGCCAGGCCTGGCTATGCAACGGCCTGGGCAAGCCCAGCACTGGACATGGCCATGCTATGGAGATTTGCTGTCTTTGCAAGGGATATTATCTTGCCATGCCGTAGCCATGCACTGGCTATGGCATGACAAGGTGGATAAGTGGAATATTGGCAGGTCAGGGCTATGCTGTGCTGTGCAGGCCACGGCCAGCCATGACAAAGCATGGTCTGGCTGTTACTGTCATGGACATGGCATAGCAGGCAGGGCCGCATGCCTTGCCGGGAAAGGCAGTGGCCTGCTGGGCTGCGGGGCTGTGGGGACATCAGCTGGCCTGGGGATTACTCAGGGGCTACGCACAAAGCGTGAAATTTGATCCAAGGATCAAATTCGGAAAATAAAATGTGATACCAGGATCACTTTTTAACAATTTAGATTCACTTAAAAACGAGATTTTGATCACATAGTAAAAA
>NZ_JALKIK010000060.1:0-21494 GCF_023050955.1 Anaerobiospirillum sp. NML120511 | reverse complement strand
CGGTCTGGGCCAGAGCAATACCGTCAGAGCTGTTACGGTTACCCTGGTTAAGGCCATTAATCTGGGTAGTTAAGCGTGAGGAAATCTGGAGGCCGGCTGCATCGTCCTTGGCGGAGTTGATTCTCAGACCTGAAGAGAGTCTCTGGTATGTGGTAGTCAGCTGTCCCTGTACGTTATTGAGATAGCGTCTGCCGTTAAGCGAGCTTACATTGGTATTTACATAAACAGCCATTTTTCAGTCCTTCTTGCTTGTACTAACAACTTGATAATACAGGCAGGATAGGGTGTCCAGGCCTGCTCTGTAATATATGCCTATGCTAACGACCGACTGAAAATTCTTTGCCAATGCAAAACTGTATTATTCGCGATATCAAAAGTAAGCGAAAATTTTGAGCGCTATAGATATAGATTACGAATGTGTATTTATGTGTATAAGTGCGATATTTATGCGAAATATAGATATGAATCAAATGGTGTTCTAAGAGCTCCAACTACACCTGACTTTCCTGCTCCTCCATGCTGACGCAGTACAAGTAACAGATGCGTTTTAATCCTACGTTGATCTGGGCAATCTGCTCAGCATTAAGAAGCATCTGGTAACTCAGCCTCGGAGCTGGATACGCAGATAGCAAAAAGGCCCGCAGCCGTGAAGCTGCGAGCCTTTTGAAGGGCCGCAGGTGAATAAAACGACCCTGATAACAATTGCTTATTAGCCTAAGAGGGACAGACCCAGTTGAGGTCTGGTGTTAGCCTGCATCAGCATGGAGGTAGCAGCCTGCTGGATGATGGACTGCTGGCTGAGGTTGGCGGACTCTTCGGCGAAGTCGGCGTCGCGAATTCTGCTACGGGCATCAGCCTGGTTGGCGGAAACGTTTGCCTGATTGCGAATTGAACTCTCCAGTCTGTTCTGGATTGCACCTAGTCCTGAGCGGGCTGCGTCAACAGCGCCAATCATGGCATCAAGTGAGGATAACGCTGCCTCAATGTTCTCGGTCTTGGTCAGGCTGATTTTGTCAGGATTGTTGTTTGCTGCTTTGTTCCAGAACTTGCTAAGCACGTTGTCAGCGATGTTGCCAGCCTTTGCAATCTGGGAGAACTTCATGGCATTGACTTCAAAGCTGATAGTATCGCCCTTATTGGCACCTACCTGAAGAGTGAGCTTACCGATGTCATTTGAAGGCTGAGCAGCAGTACCACCCTTGGTCATGATGGAGTTTGTGCCGGCACCGTCCAGGATAAGAGAACCGCCGAACTTGGTCTGCTGGGCAATGCGGGTAATTTCCTGGGCCAGTGCGGTAGCCTCTTTACTGAGTGCTACGCGGTCATCGCCTGTGTTCGTGCCGTTGTTAGCCTGTACTGCCAGGGTGCGAATTTTCTGGAGCATGCCGGTAATTTCATCCATGGCACCTTCAGCTGTCTGGGCGAAAGCTACACCATCGGAGGCATTACGGTTACCCTGGTTCAGGCCATTAATCTGAGTAGTTAAGCGCGAAGAGATCTGGAGGCCGGCTGCGTCGTCCTTTGCGGAGTTGATTCGCAGACCTGAAGAGAGTCTCTGGTATGTGGTAGTCAGCTGTCCCTGTACGTTATTGAGATAGCGTCTGCCGTTAAGAGAGCTCACATTGGTATTTACATAGACAGCCATAACTCTTTCCTATTTTGTACTAACAACTGGAGGCGGCAGGTGTGCGAGCACACCTGCGCCTGATTCGCACTAATTGACCATGTTAACGAGTGGGCAATATTAAGTTTGAGTTCAACCGTCAGTGGTACTGATAATCTCAAATACAGGCGTGTAAACAAGTGTAAATAGATATCTAATTCAGGGGATCATGAATACGGTAATGACGGGGATCAGAACAGGTAAATAGATTCCACAAAAAACCGCTTCAGCAGCATGTTGTTAAGACAAATTTGACAGTCACCTGCCTGCTGTCTTGGACCACATCACCAAAGAAAAGCTCATATAAATCACATTTGTGCAGTGGGGCTGCAGTACGTCCGCAGCACAAGGTCAGTACCGGGACTTCCTGACGGTCACTGTGCTCCTGCACGCTCATCATAAAGTTTCATCATGTAAATTGCTTTTTGTTGGGTTGTGCACGTATGACAATACTGAAGATTCCGTCGTATTTGCCATTTCTGATAGTTCAGCAGCTGCATTGGCTGGCTCATATATTACCCATCACAGATCAGAGCCCAGGGTGATGTCTGTTGCTGACAGGCTGCCATAGTACGTTGTGCAGCCCACATCAGCCCTGTACTCAGCACTCATGGGGCACACTAATGAGTCTCAGCTGTGTTCTGTATTTGTCTTTTTCGTCTCCAGCAAATGAAGGTCTGTTTCAGCATACGCATGGTCTTGCCGAGGGGCAGAGAGCACCGTTAATGGCCTGCGTGCTCAGCCAGCTTGTGCCATTGGGGTGACTGAATTGTTCTGGCCTTTAGAGAACGAGGCGTAGCTGTCTTCTGATTGTTGGGTGGGGCAGTTTGACTTTGCGGCTATAGCTTCGGGAATGGAGTGCGTGACTTCCTGGAGCCTGAGCAGGTATAGCGGCCACAGAGGCCAGAGCCGAGCTGGCTCAAGGCCAGTCTTATGGTTTATTTGGCAGGGATATTTGATGCTGAACAATAGCCTGGAGGACGGTCGGATGGTCGGCACGTTGGCTGCACGGCTGGTTGGCACGTTGGTTGGCCGGTAGGATGGCCGGCACTTTGGCCGCACGGCTGGTCAGCATGTTGGCAGGCCGGCACGATGGCCGGTAGGATGGTTGACGACGGCCGGTCGGCTGGACGGCTGTGGTGCCTGTTATTTGCTCAGCGCAGTACGAAAGCCTCGCTGGCTGACAGGAGCAGGGTAAGGTTCTTGATGTCGGTAAGATGGGCCTTGGGGTTTTTGGCCAGAATGTCAGTGATGGTTTTGAAAATGGTGCTGGACTGGGCACACACGTCAAAGGCCACCTTGATGTCTTCTGGCATGGTTCCCTTGCCAAGGACCTTATCGAGTGCCTGGCAGATAGGCATGTAGTCGGTCATCTGATGGGTAAAGACCAGCACCGGTGAGTCATGACGGCCTATGGCCAGGGCTATGGCATCAGAAAAGCTAAGTTCGGCAAACTTGCGCTGGGCGCACAGCTCTGGCAGAAGCATGCACAGCTCTTCGGCCAGGGTATGGTCTTCAACGAGATTGTTAATAACATCAGGCAGCTGCTCGACCTCGCCTGGACCACAGTACTGGCCGTAGAGACGCAGAACTACATTGACCAGGTAGTCGAGCTCCTTCTGGAACTCACGGCTGAAGTTGTGGCCCTCAATGAAGGTATCGGGACTCTGGGAGATAA
Organism: Anaerobiospirillum sp. NML120511; assembly: GCF_023050955.1. Taxonomy (NCBI): domain Bacteria; kingdom Pseudomonadati; phylum Pseudomonadota; class Gammaproteobacteria; order Aeromonadales; family Succinivibrionaceae; genus Anaerobiospirillum; species Anaerobiospirillum sp. NML120511. The sequence goes on along the minus strand of NZ_JALKIK010000060.1, from coordinate 18,153 downwards.
AGAAAAACATCTTATGAGAGCCAAAGCGCTCGGTAGGCCACATGCGGGTCATGGCCTCAAGGATCTCAGTAAGCTCATAGCTGATAATGCCATCAATGCGGCACTCACAGGTTACAGAGCCAAAGGAGCGTGAGGCGAAGATTTTGACCACGCAGAAGCGCTGGTTGCCAAGGCGTTCGGCAATCAGATCCTGCAGCTGCTCCCAGTAATACTGAGCCTCTTCAATGTCCGGGGCTTCACCAATGGATACAAGATCAGACAGCCACACCTGCCAGGAGTGAGTGTGTCCGGCAAAGTAGGAGTCAAAACGCTCATAGCAGGTGCCACCCTCTGCCATGAGCAGCAGGCCATCCAGAAAGGCCGAGGTAAAGGACTCCATGGCATTGGACAGGGATTCAGGCTGATTGGAGCCCATGCCGGCTGAGTTTTCTACTACAGTCTTGTCCCATTTTTCTGAGCTGACCTCAAAGCGCAGCAGTACGCTCTGGTTATTGCGCTGACCAATGGATGGAGCAAGGGTGATACCCAGTTCAGGGAAAGTAAGGATATTGGCATTACGCTGAGCTTTACGGCCATTAATCTCGTAATAGGCAACCAGATACTCACAGATCATGCATTCCAGATCGTAGTTATCCAGATTTTTCAGTTCGCCATCAAAAAAGTCAAACAGTTGTTCAGCAGCATGATTTCTTGCCATGTTTAATCCTTATCAGGAGCAGGCCTGATTTTTCCCCTGCAATCCTGAGTGGCAGAGGGGGTGTTCGGCAGTTTAAATGATGCCGGGAATCATATTGTCCTGAATATATGTATGCCTGCATCATGCAATGCCTTAATTGAGGCCGATTCTTTCCTGCCCCGGCCCCTGCTTGAGCATCTTACCATTAGCATTGGCAAGGGCACGGCCACGAACACTGCTACTGCCACTCCCACTCAGGCCAGGCCGGGGCATGCCAGGTCTGTGCTGTATGGCAATTCAGGCCCAGCCCGTAAGACTGAGCATGGTGTGAGACATAATCATATTGGGGGCACAGCCTTGAGTGCATGAATGCCAGTATTCAATGGTTGAAGCTGTGCTCTTAACCTGGGCTATGCCGGTCATGCCTGTCTGCCTTTTGGTTATGTCTGCATGGTCTTGAGCACAGGCAGCTCATATTCAGTCCCGTAACAGGGGCTGGCAATGAACCATGGCCTATGGCACATGGTTTCTTACCCTGGAACAATGGCCGAGAGGACAGCTCCGGGCGGGCAGTTACTCTGAGGGTCAGTAACAGGGGTGCCCGTTTCAACCAGCAGGATGCTTATTGCATGTGGCAAAAATACTGTGGCCTCAGGCAAATGCCGCTACTACAGCGTGAAAACAGGGGCTGCGAGCCTGTGAGCCTGTAAGGCTGTGAATCTGTGTGCACAACATTGCATAAAGGCAAGGTACTGCTGGCAGGAATGTAGGTCCTTAGCTGTACCTGGTTCTGGTATAAGTCTGTCTCAATCTGTCCAGGTTTGTCCAGGTCTGCCTAATTGGGATACAGACATAGCCTGCAGACACAGGCCCGGCAGGCAATATTATGACCGCTCTCCCGGGCGGGCAATTCTACTCCTGTCTCTACGCAGGTCAATCCCCTGAACATTTTCTTTGACCCCCTTGCCTGTAGAAAATTCCTATTCAGACAACGAAGGCTCATAAATGATCATATTGCAGGGCATAAAGCTGATGGGGGCTTGCCACACTGTCGGGGGCAGCAAGGCCGTTATATCCTTGATTAACGATATATCAAACAAACAGGTTCGGATAAAGTTCAATCGCTGTATGTGTTTAAACCTGTGTGCTTAATCGAGGTTTACACAAATTTAAATATGCTGCACATAAGCGGAAATGCCTGCAAACAGCGGCAAATGACAGTGACAGACACGCTATGTGCGATGCTGAAGGGATGCTTTTTGACTGCTGCACCATGCTGGTTGCTCCTGCTGTCATAACATGGCAAAACAGATGTGTATGCGAGTCAGTACCTGCCTTAGAGCATCATAATCACAGTTAAGCGCTCATGAAGCAGTTCAAGATGCATCAGGATCACAAAAACACAGACTTTAATCCTTATTATCCAGTCTGGATCACATCATGCCCCTGTCTGAGGCCCCCTCTGGGCGCCTGCGATGCACCATTGCCCCAAACTAATCCATGCGCCTGCCCAAAACAGACACAGGAACAGGCGCAGGCTCGCTGCATATGGCTGGAAAAGACATAAAGGGCGGCCAGCTGTACTGTGCTGCAAGAAAGCGCTGGCGCAGCGACCTCTGTTCTGTGCTGCAAAGGAGCACATGCTCATGTCGGCCCTTCATGCCTTTCAGGGATGACTATAGGCTTTGCCCTTGAGAGCCCCGCTGTCAGCAACGGTGCCAGCCATGAGGCACGGTCCATTAGAGCAGGCTCAGCAGCAGCGAGTGTAACTGTCTGCATAACCTCTATTGCATGTATGACAGCCCGGTATGCATGCCGGAGGGCTGGCAGTCAGCTGGTCAGCATGATGGCATTCCAGCATGCTGGGCTGAATGTGCGGCAGCTTGACTGCTTATTTTGATGTGTGCCTGATTAGAGCCATTTGTCTGAGCCTCTGTAGGATGCTGGCGTAGTTGCATGGCTTGATAATGGCACATTTGCGGAGCTGAGTGATGGCCTGGCTTCAGCGCTGGATAATGGCACAGCTGCAGCTGTGCGATGGCATGGTTGTACTGGGGCAGGTGGTGAGTGCCTTTACAGTGCAAGACAGGGGTAAAATGGGCTTCAGGTTGCTGCAGGGCGCGTGGATACGTCGATAAAATGTTCCTGGCCTGTGCGTACCCTTGACTGCCATGGTAAACTATTGAGGTTATGCTCCTTACGGAGCACAGGCCGGCAGCGCGGCTGCCTGCACTGGTGCAGCAGCGCTGAACCAGATGGATATCAGGCCTGAGGAATTTGATGCTGGACAGAAGCTGCTGACCGGCTGCAGCTGTCAGATGCTGTAAGTACTGACAGACTTAGGGTTATTGATTTGCTCTTTGCAGCAGGTTGCGGTTATTTTTCCTGTACCCATTTGTACGCAATGCGCTCTGAGCAGGTATCAGGTTGCCTGCCGGTCCCTTGCCACAGTGTGCTGCTTTATTCGGTTTTTGCAGTTAAGGGTCTGCTCCCCTTAATAAGATCTTTGATACGGTTACTGCCTTGAACAATGAGCTTTATATTGTTGATGTATATGTGCCTAACGAGGGTGAGCCTGAAAGCGCCCTTGAGTTAAGCATATTGCGCCTGAACGCAGTCCACAGCCGACCAAGGGTTCATGTGCATACCTACATCATGCCCGGCAGCTACCATCTGGCCCGTATCCGCTGGTCTGATGCCGTTAAACACGGTATTACCCAGGACATGTTCCGTGATACTTTCTGGCCAACCCTTTCTGACATCATCAATGCTGACTATCTCAAAGGTGCTGAGGTAGTGTGCTTTTGCAGCAATATCGAGCCAGTCCAGACCCTGGTAAAAAACTCCTCATTCCGTTTCAGTATTCTCAACCGCTGGCAGGAAGTCTTTGCCGGCGATGCTGTGGCCAGCTCCTTTACTACCTGTGCTCAGATGCTCGAGTACATGGGCCTCGATCCTGAAGATCACTCCAATACCGGCTATACCGCTTCCATGAAGCGAGCTCATGCCTATCTTGCTATCTGGAGTTATCTGTGGCAGTGCTCCAACTTCCATGTACGCCCACCGGCAGGCTACACAACTTTCTCGCAAAATCCTTACTGGCCGCTGGTCAATGTACCTGATCCATGGTATCAGGGTGATCCAAAAGAACTGACTGAGATCCCGTCGGCCGCTCTGCAGGATTATTTCTCTGATCGCCTTCCTGACTATGTCAACTGGTCAAACATGTGCATTTACGGCAATGACTGGAGCTTTGGCCGCTCCCGCAGTGTAGATGTACACCTGACCAATCAGGATGTGATGATCAATTTCATCTTCTACAAGCTCTTTAATCTGCGTACCCGTCTGCTGGTACTGGCCTTTTACAGCCTGTATAACAAGAAGACTGAGTATGCACGCATTATTGCCCTGCATCAGAATCACTTCAACACCCTGAAAAATCACATTAAGGATGACTTTGCATCCTTCGTGATTTCTCATCTGGATGACTTTCTGACCGGCAAGCAGAAAAAGAAGATTATCTCAGCTCTGGTCAACTCGGCTCTGCAGTCCAAATTTGAAGAGCCTGAAGAGCAGCTCAACTATACATTCCTCAAGCGCAATGCTGACCGCAAGGTTATGAGCTTTGATGAGCTTACCCTGAGCAAAAACAGCTCCATCCAGTGGTACCGCCAGATCTCTACCAAGGAAGATGTTATCTACCGCTGCTTTACTATTATGGGCAGCCCTGACGAGCGCAATGACTGCATTGACAATATCAATGAAAAGATAGGTCAGCTGCTTACCGAAGCCAAAGATCCTTTTGCCCAGTGCTGGCTGCGCCAGGACCTCAAGGAGTGGATTGAATACATTACCGGCTTTACCTGGATGGAGCTGGCCCGACCAGCCATGGCCACAGACTCAGGCAGCCTTACCGACACCCGCAATACCATCAGAGGCATTATCTCCGAGCGTTCCAGGCCTTTCCTGAGATCCTATGTAGGCAACTTCAGGACAGTAATCGACTCCATTAATGAAACCAAAGATGGTGAGAAGACTACTTTCTGCTTCTCTTTCATGGGCACCACCTATGACATCGTGGTCGACAAGACCGATGATGGCAGCAGCATGTTTGCCAAATGGAAGAAAAAGCTCCTTTGACCTCCTTCCCATACCTGTAAAGACGCTGGTATAATCCCTGTGCGCCGCTGGTCCCCAGAGCGTACAGGACTCATGTTTAAGCCCTTCGGGCATCACATGCCCTTTCTCTTATCCCCCGGCCGCTCAGGCCTTTTATTTTTCGTAGCGTGCAGGCTCGTACCGTAAGGTGCTGAGGTGTATTACTCATGCCCCGAATGTATGCTTGCCGGTCAACAGGATTTACTAATGAAGACTTATATCAGTTTGTTCAGCTGTTCCGGCATTGGCTGTTACGGATTCAAGATGGAAGGCTTTGAGTGTATAGCCACAAACGAGCTGATACCACGCCGACTGGCCGTGCAGATGGCTAATGGCAAATGCCGCTATCCTGAGGGCTATATCTGTGGTGATATAACAGATGAAGAGGTAAAGGGCCGTCTTTACGATCAGATTGAGTTCTGGAAAAAGCATGAGCACATCAAAAGGGTTGATGTGCTGGTAGCTACTCCTCCATGCCAGGGCATGTCAGTAGCCAACCATAAGAAGACTGATAATGAAATTAACCGCAACTCTCTGGTAGTTGAGTCCATCAAGATTATCAAGAGCGTTCGACCAAGATTTTTTATCTTTGAGAATGTGCCGGCTTTCATGAAGACCCTGTGCACCGACATTGATGGTGTGGATAAGCCTATTGCTCAGGCTATCAAAGAAAATCTTGGTGACGAGTATTCCTTTGACTACCGTATTATCAATTTTAAGAATTATGGTGCCTGCTCGAGCCGTACCCGCACTCTGGTCATAGGCGTCAGCCGTGAGTACGCTGATGAGGTTTCTCCATTTGAGCTTTATCCTGAGACTGTGCCGGAGAAAACTCTGCGTGAGGTTATTGGATCAATGAAGAGCCTTGAGGTCATGGGGGAAATTGACCCTGATGATGTTCTGCATGCATTCCGAGCCTATCCTGAGCATATGAGAATGTGGGTGCATGATCTCAAGGAAGGTGAAAATGCCTTTGACAATGAGGATATCTGTAAAAAGCCTCATAAGATTGTCGATGGCATGCCTGTAGTAAATCAGCGCAAAAACGGTGACAAGTACCGCCGCCAGATCTGGGACAAGGTAGGTCCATGCGTTCATACCAGAAATGATCAGCTGGCCAGCCAGAACACTGTGCATCCTGCCGATGACCGTGTTTTCAGTGTCAGAGAGCTGATGCGCATGATGACCGTACCGGACTCATTCAGATGGACTGAGCACAGCTATGAGCAGCTCAATGCCATGTCAACTGATGAAAAAATAAGATGGTACAAGCTCAATGAAATGAACATCAGGCAGTGTCTTGGTGAAGCTGTTCCAACAGTAATTTTCCGTGGCATAGCATCAGCCGTGTCCAGAGCACTTGAGCATGAGCCTCTGACCCCACGCGCTATTATCGATATTGTAAAGCGTCAGGCCTTCAGCTCTGTTGATGAGGTGGTGGAGTTTATCAGGACCAACCCGCTTAACCTGTCTCTGTCTGCTCTGGGCAGAGTAGCTGAAATGTCAAATACCAACCGTACTGACAACGGCGCCTATTACACCAGTAAAACCCTGATCACAGAGATGATCAAATTACTGCCTGATGTTGATAAGGACGAGATTCATATTCTTGAGCCATCAGCCGGTGTTGGTAATTTTATCCCTATTATTGCCAGTCATTTTACCGGCAAAAGAGTTCAGATAGACCTTGTAGACATTGATCCTGACAGTTCACGTATCTGCAAGGCTCTGATGGACAAGTATGAGCTTCCAGATAACTGCTCTGTAAAATATATTGTAGATGACTTCCTGACACATAACTTCAGCAGCCGTTATGACTTTGTTATTGGCAATCCGCCTTTTTTCAAGATGAAAGCAGGAAAGGGCAGTATGCTCAGTACCTATCAGCATGATGCCGTCAATAAGGGAGCATCAAACATATGCTCTTTCTTCCTTGACAAGGCAGTAAAGCTTGCCGACTATGTGGCTCTGGTTTTTCCCAAGTTCATCCTCAACACTCCTGAATTTGCTCCGTCACGCCAGTATCTGAGTGATATGCGTTTTGACTGCATAATAGATTTTGGAGAGCATGGTTTCCCTGGTGTTCTGATTGAAACAGTAGCCCTGCTTATCAACACCACAGCAAAGCCAAAAAGAACCAGAGTCATTTCCATGACTCAGCATCTTGATCTTGATCAGGAGCAGAAATACATATTCGATCCGCAGCTGCCATACTGGATTATCTATCGTGACCAGGATTTTGATGCAGTATGTGACAAGCTTGATTTTGACCGCTTTACCGTTTTCCGCGACCGTCAGCTGACCAATTCCACCATGTCTGACAGTGGCGATATCCGTGTACTCCGATCTCGCAATATCAGTGATGACGGCTGTCAGATCATCGATAGTGAGGGCTATGACGCATATATCAGTAAGGATGATGCCAGAGCCCTGTCAGTATATGACTACCTTGATCGCGATGATGTTTACCTGACTCCAAACATGACCTATTACCCAAGGGTTATGAAGAAACCAAAGGGAGTTCTGGTCAACGGCTCTGTGGCTATCCTTATTCCCAAGGACAGGAATACGGTACTTACAGATGAGCAGTGTCTCTATTTTTCGGGTGACGAGTATCGCAGGTTCTACCGCATTGCGCGCAACCACCAGACCCGATCTCTAAATGTCGATGCCTGCTCTGTATTTTTCTTTGGTGTGCTGCGTGAAGATGCCCCAAAGCATGCTCCAAAGCATGACCCTGAGCTCTCGGTAGATGCTGACTTTGTTCAGAATATGCCTCTGTTCCGCATGCCCTCTCAGTCAGTCTTGGAGGGTAAAACTGCAGGCACAGCCCCGGCAAAGACCACAGTGCGCAGCAAGGCTACTCAGTCAGCCCCGGAGGGTAAAGCTGCAGGCACAGCCTCTGCAAAGACCACAGTGCGCCACAAGTATACTCAGTCAGTCCCGGAGGGTAAAGCTGCAGGCACAGCCCCGGTAAAGACTACAGTGCGCAGCAAGGCTACTAAGTCAGCACCGGAGGGTAAAGCTGCAGGCACAGCCCCGGCAGAGACCACAGTGCGCAGCAAGGCTACTAAGTCAGCACCGGAGGGTAAAGCTGCAGGCACAGCCCCGGCAGAGACCACAGTGCGCCGCAAGGCTACTCAGTCAGCACCGGAGGGTAAAGCTGCAGGCACAGCCCCGGCAGAGACCACAGTGCGCCGCAAGGCTACTCAGTCAGCCCCGGAGGGTAAAACTGCAGGCACAGCCCCGGCAAAGACCACAGTGCGCAGCAAGGCTACTAAGTCAGCACCGGAGGGTAAAGCTGCAGGCACAGCCCCGGCAAAGACCATAGTGCGCCGCAAGGCTACTCAGTCAGTCCCTGAGGATAAAGCTGCAGGCACATCCCAGGCAAAGACCACAGTGTGCCGCAAGGCTACTAAGTCAGCCCCGGAGGGTAAAGCTGCAGGCACAGCCTCTGCAAAGACTACAGTGCGCAGCAAGGCTACTAAGTCAGCACCGGAGGGTAAAGCTGCAGGCACAGCCCCGGCAGAGACCACAGTGCGCCGCAAGGCTACTAAGTCAGCACCGGAGGGTAAAGCTGCAGGCACAGCCCCGGCAGAGACCACAGTGCGCAGCAAGGCTACTAAGTCAGCACCGGAGGGGAAAGCTGCAGGCACAGCCCCGGCAGAGACCACAGTGCGCCGCAAGGCTACTCAGTCAGCACCGGAGGGTAAAACTGCAGGCACAGCCCCGGCAAAGACCACAGTGCGCCGCAAGGCTACTCAGTCAGCTCCGGAGGGAAAAGCTGCAGGTACAGCCCCGGTAAAGACTACAGTGCGCCGCAAGGCTACTCAGTCAGCTTCGGAGGGAAAAGCTGCAGGTACAGCCCCGGCAAAGACCACAGTGCGCCGCAAGGCTACTCAGTCAGCACCGGAGGGTAAAGCTGCAGGCACAGCCTCTGCAAAGACCACAGTGCGCAACAAGGCTACTAAGTCAGGCCCGGAGGGTAAAACTGCAGGCACTGGCCCGGCAAAGACCACAGTGCGCAGCAAGGCAAACTCCGGCAAAAAGGCAAAATAACGAAGCACAAAGCAGCAATCTGCCATTCAGGCATCAGGATAATGCAGCATCATAGAATGTTGCTACAAGTTGCTGTCATGTAGCAGAGTGCTGTCACAGCATGTAGCAAGTTTGCAGGTCGTGACAGCACCATGATGAGAGCTGCAGCGCTTTTCTGCATAAGGGCTGCACAGCGCACAAAGCATCAATACACAAGCTGTAAATCAACTGCTGACACTCAGCCTGGCAATGGCTGAACAGTAATCTTCTTTATCCAGGCAAAAGGCCGCATGCGATCTCAAGTATCAGCAGCGGCCTTTGTTTTATGCGGACAGTTTGTAGCAAAAATTGCTTGTGTGTACTGAAAAACTGTTCATCTGGATCTTTTAAAACTCTGTGTTGACGCTAATTATTGCCCGCTATACTGAAAAAAACATGAGAACACAGGATATGCAGTTTTGCTGCTCCCTGACGACCGTTTCCAGCATTAGCTGAGCATGAAAACGCTCGGGTTAATGCTTGTGCAAAAACATGTCTAAAGGCATGCATTATCCCATAAATATCAGCTTTGATGTGGGCAGTATCTGCCTTTGTACAAGCTGATGTAGGAGGTGTGTCAGGTGATTCTTTCAATATTCTCTATAATACGTAAAAGAAAGCATACTGTATTTTTCTTCTCTGTGTTGCAGCTAATTATTGGCCGCTATACTGAAAAAAAGCTCGAGCAAATCCAGTAAGTAAAGTTCAGCCCGACTGTGGTTAAAATGGCTTTTATATGCGCCTTTTACCATATATGAAAGCTGTAGTTTTACTAAATGACAGATATAATTCCGGCCTGATTGCCGGGTCGTTAACCCATAAATACTCTGTAAAATATTTTGCAGAGGTTTAATTAGAAATCCTGAAATCTGTCTGATGCCCCCTTATCTCTGCCAGGGGATGCTAATCATCAAACATAAGAAATGCTGTCCTGAACAGCACAGCTCAGTCTTATAAACCGGAGTACCTAATATGATTTCAAAGCAATATGTTCTGGATTTTATAAACTCTCATGACTACGATGTCAGAAAGAGTCACAATGCTCGATGGATTGACCAGAAGTGCACACCTGATGTAGTGATGATTGTTGCCGACTGCGTGCTGCACTACTCTTATGAGAAGAATGAGCCTTTTACCCGTACTGACATCTGGCGCTGTCAGTATGCTGAGGAAAACGTTCATGATATTTTCCGCAAGCCGTCAGTGCATGACAAAAATGCAGAAAGTGAGTACGACAAGTTTTTCTCTCAGCCGCTTAAGCTTCTTGCTTATGCCGGTGTTCTCAACGAGCAGAAAGGCACCCCTGACGGCAAACAAATTAAAACCAACTTTTATACTGTCGCCGATATTGAGGTGTTGAAGTTTATTGCCGCAAGAGAGCTCAATTCTCTGTATTTCGTTACTGAGTACATCAGCAAGGTTCTCTCTGACAGCGGTCTGACTCCAGACTTTGAAGCTTTCTTTGATGAGCAGACCCCTGAGGCAATGGATGCCCTGCGACACAGCTTCTTCTCATTCACCCAGAAAAACACCCCTGTCAATGGCGATCTTGAGTGTGGCCGTATCTTTACCAAGATCATTAACCCTCTGGCTTTCAGCAGAAATCTAAGGGGTACTGAGCGCGGTGCCATTTCAAAGCAGGCCATTGGTTACGCTGATTTGATGTACAACCGCAATAACTTCCGTGATTTGCTGGTCAACAAGCCAAAGGGCGTTACCAGACAGGAGTATGCTCAACAGCTGCCAGATATGCCCAATGATGGATATATCAAACTCATGTCCATCAAGAGCAAGCAGTATCTTAAGGAGTACAACGATCAGTTCCGCGCTTCTGTCACTGAGCACAATGATGATATTGAAGTGAACGGTCTGGGAGTACACGTGCATCATATTTTCCCTGAGGCTGTCTTCCCCGAGATTTCGGCATATCTGGAAAATCTGATTGTGCTGACTCCAACTCAGCATCTGACTCATGCCCATCCAATGGGCAAGACCAGAGTTATTGATCCTGCCTATCAGCATCAGCTGATTCTTTCCAAGATCAACCGTATCAGGGAAAACCTGTCTGACAGTGATCCAGGTCTTCTCAATATGTGTGAGCCTGGCTACGACTTCAACAATCTGCTTTATGTGCTCAGCACCGGTCTTGAAGACGAAAGCATCAATGATATTGCCAGTGGCGATTACGACAGCCTTATTGCAGCCGTTAACGCCCACTACCAGGCCGCCTGATATTAAGTGGCAGAGAGCCTGTCAATGAGCCTGTCTGCCACCAGATTTCAGGTCCACCACACACCATGCCACCATAAGCTGGTTGCCGTTACCATAATTCTTAAATAACGGCACCAGCATATTCACATACTGCCCTCCAATCTGGATATCATCCATCACACACCCATACTGATATCATTCATCGAACACCCATCCTGCAGCAAGTGCTGTTATGCATGTCATATATTTCATGTGTGTCATGCATTTCATGCCTTGCCGCCGAAGGCTCAGCCCATACAAATACAGCTGTGCTGAGGCCCTTGACCACAACAAAAGCCACTCATGCCTCTCATGGCAACAGTATGCGAGTACTATATGAGTGTTTGCCTGACATGAGGCAGGCAAGGCTCACCCAGTTCCGACCTCACCAAACAACATCTCACCACACCACATCTAACTTCAGTCCCTTGCCAGGAGCAAGGCTACAGCCATGTCTGCAAAAGTCCCATGCCAGCATCATAATGCGCTAAAAACAGCGGTTTGCGACAGTCTAAGAGACAGTGTTTCAAATGCTGTTCAGGAATTTTGTTCATTTTCAGGCCCGTTTTGGGCCTTTTTGCTTTGTGCTCAGGCATAATTACCTGAGCAGCCCGGTTTTTCCACCCGGCTCTGACAGTGCAGCTCCCTGATATTTCGGTCACATGTGGCAAGTGACCATCAGAATCGGTCTGCACCCTGCTGCCACCAAGACTGGCCAGCGCACAGAAACAGTCCCCTGTGCTAAGAGCCAGCGGCCCCTGACCCGAGGCTCTTAGCCCGAAGCTGGGGCCTTGAACTCGAGGCCATGAGCATTGAGCCTTAGCCTGATTCTGAGGCTCAGGCCCTGGGAGCTATGCTCTGGGCCATGAGCCATAAGCACTGACGAATTGGCTATGTGTGATTCGTCGCTGCAGGCGCGCAGCTCTGTGCAGCTGTAGCTGCGGCTGTCGCAGCGGTTTTGGCTGTGGCGCAGCAGCGCCTCAGGATGTGAGGGGCACACTGGTATCAGCAGTAGCTGATAAGTGACGGGCAGTGGAAGCTGGACGTGTTTTGTTTTTGTGTAATGAGGTAAGAGCAATGGCAGATCGTGTCATTCCTCACGGCGTGGTGCCGAATCCTAAAACCACTCTTAGTCTGCCTGTGGCTTTTGAGACCATTCAGGCTGGCTTTCCTGCCCCTAATGGCGGCTATATTGACGGCAATCTTGATGTCAACGAATTCCTTGTAAGTCATCCCAGCTCCACATATATCTACAGAGTGGCAGGTGACTCCATGATTGAGGCAGGCATTATGCCTGATGATTTTGTGCTGGTAGATTCCTCAATAGAGCCCCGTTCCAACGACATAGTAGTTGCCATGGTAGACGGCGAGTACACCATCAAAAAGCTGGTCAAAGGACCACCACCTCAGCTGGTACCATGTAATAAGGAATACTCTCCAATATTTATTGGAGAGTATACCGAAGTAACAGTAATCGGACCGGTAATCTCAGTAATACGCAAATACCACTGAACCTGCCAGATCCAGCCCCACCGGCCCTGACTGCCCGAATGTCAGGGCTCAACTAGCCCGGATGCCTGGCTGTTGGAGCTCGCTGCCCTATCAGCCTGGCTGTCAGAGCACAGCTGGCATAAAATCACTACGTTTTGCCAGCAGCCGCTGCCATAACAGCTCTTGCAGCCGATGAGAGTGCTGCTCGGCTGCAGTACGGCTGCATTACGGCCGTTGTCAGATGTCATCAGTAAGATCTCCTGCATGTGTTATGTTACTGAAGCCGTTATGGGCGGCAGCTGGAGCAATCAGCGCCAGACATACCAGCCAGCAACAGCACAGAGCTGTTCAAATCACTACCGGAGCTGTACATGACCGCTGCTGACCATACTGGCAGCAGAAAAGAGCTGCAGGGCGCACACCCACATACTGCTATCGCAGTTTCATGCATGTATCTTATGTTTCTGTAGCCGACTTGCCCTACTCCTGCCTTATGGAAAGTGCCCGGCTGGCAGGTCGCTAATTTCCATGTCCATGATCATAAGTATGCAGCTGACATATGCTTTGCAAAGTATTTTGTAGAATGTAACCTGGTTCAAGTTACCAGGTTTCGGCGTAATGCAGTGGACCTGATGGTACATGGTACAGGGCTTTGCCCTTGGATATGAGCACTGATCCAAATGTCAGGTTGGGCGTGGCGATATGCCGCGCTGCGACTTTGAGTCTTTGGGCTTGCTCCCTGGCTGCATGGCGGAGCTGAGTTCGTTGTGACGGCGGCATGATATCGAGGTTCAGGCCTGAATCAGTGCCTTGCACGTGAGGCGCATGGAGCTGGGCACTTTATAATGGGCACCGTGCACTGTGAGCATGGCAATGTGTACAGGGTACGGTCATGGCAGCGTGTGCAGGGCACTGTAATGGCAGCGTGTAAAGGGCACTGGGCATGGACGCTGTGCTGCTCGGTTGCGGCAAGACTGGTTAAGCAAGGAAGAATATATGGGACGTCCACGTAAAGACAGCCGTTCAGTAAAAAGACAGCGCAGCGTCTTTCTATCCGACGAGGAATATGTCCGTCTTAAGGACATGGCTGCCACCTGGGGCATAACCGTCTCCCAGATGGTCTCCGAGCTTATCAACCAGGCCTGGGAGAGTAATGCCTATCTCAACGGATATGACAGACTCAGCGCCGATGAGCGCCATCAGCTCTCCGAGCAGCGTATGCGCACCATGGAGCGTACCCGCCGTCGCGCTATTGGCTTTGAGGGATCCTATTACGATCGCATGAACGGCCTGGACCGTGGTCTTACCAATGTCATGATCATTGCAGCTCCTGAAAATATTGGCAGCTCAGGCTTAGGCAGCGGTGCAGCCAGCGGTGCCGGTGGCGGAGCTGGCGGCCAGCAGGGCCGTCGTGAGTTTCCCGGTATTTTCTGCAGCAGTCTTGGCAATGTGTGGGTAGTGCCTTATGGCATGCTTGACCGTCTGACCTCAGTAGAGCTTATGGGCTGGCCCTGCTATGCCTCGGTGCTTGATTACTTTGCCGGTTCTCCTATACCAAAGAGCCATCTGGGCGAGTTTATCGACACTAATAAGAGCCATGTGCTCTCCAGTTATGCTGAAAAGGCCGTGCTCAAGCGTCTTTATGAGCTTTATGGCAGGATGCGCATGCCTGAGCTGCCACAAAGCCCGTTAATGCGCCGTCAGCAGCTGCATGAAAAGAGACAGCGCCTGATTGACAGGCTCATGTCCATTGCTGCACGTCGTGCTTCGTCCCGGGAATCAGCTTTTGATGCAGCTGCAGCAGCCTCATCGACAGTGTCTGGCTCATCTTTGGTACCAGGAACATCTCTGGTGCCTGGCACTTCAGGTACAGGGCTGCCTTACAGCACTGAGACTCTGACCTTCCTTATGAGCACCATGAGCGATGAAGAGCTCAGCAGCATGGAGCTCAACTCTGATGACTGGCTGTATGAACTCTTTACCAGTCTTGAGACCTTTACCGGAAGCAGGGGCTCACCTGTTTCCTGGCGCTGGCTGCGCGAGGCTCAGCAGGCAGCAACTTTCCATGATCCAAAGCCTGAAGGATCTGACACTGATTACGATTACGATGACCAGTCAGCTGCTGGCAATGGCGCTGGCACTGGCTATGCCGATGGCTCTGGCTCTGGTTATGGACCTGGCCATGGCGGCGCTGCAGGTTCAGCTGACGGCAGCGGTGATGGGGATAACCACAGCCCATGGGTAAGCCGTCTTGACGGGGACATGAGCTCCCTGCTCAGGGGGGCAACCATGGAAACAGCCGGCAGTATCCTGGCTCAGGAGCTGATGCAGGCGGCAGCCGGAAAGGACAACACCGACCTTGCTGGTCCTGCCGGTCATTCCGGTACCAGGAGCACATTCCAGACCCAAACGCATGCTCACAGTGCCATGGAGCAGGGGGATGATGCAGCTACATCAGGTCCATCCGTTGCAGGCGCATCAGCTGCAGGGACTGCTGGTGCAGGACCTGCTGGTGATGACAGTAGTGCGGACCAGGCAGGAGGTAATAGCGCTGCTGGGCTGCGTCTGCGCAAAGGACGACAGCGCTCGGCTGAAGCCGAAGAGCTGGAGCGTGGCGCCCCGGCCCGCAGCTTTGCTGTGGCCTCGCCGGCAGTTGCAGAGCTCATGCGTCGTCAGGTAGCCGCAGCCGGGGGTGATGACAGCGCCGCACAGTCACCAGACGCCAGCTCCAGTGGTCAGAGCCAGAAGGGCGGCGCCAGCCAGACCAGAAAACAGTCACCATCAGGCCACAATATGCTGGCCCCTGACCTCTTTGCTCATGACCATTAATACAGCTGAATTGCATAAAGCACCAGGCAGTCCAGGCTCTTTGCCTGTTTCCATGCTCTTTGCCGGTGGGCCCTCTGGCAAGCTGTAACAGTCTGTCTGGTGACTTATGAAATACACCGTACTGACTGCTCAATGAGCTGTGACCCAGCCAGTAATTATGGCTGGGCTCTGGTTCTTTGCATGGCAAAGGCCCTTGCCATGCGCATGCAGGCTGCTGTCCTGCCTGCATGCATGCGCAACTTGAATGCTCAATTCAGCCTGGCCAGACCCTGCACAGCCAAATTCGACGCTCACATCCCTGTGTTTCTCACTTCCCTCTTTCTCTATTTCCCCACCACCCAAAACAGTCTTAACGGGCGGCTGGCAACAGCACTCTTTCAAATTAAGGTGAAGCATCCGTCTGGTGGGTTGCAGATATGCGGCACAGCTGCGTCACACTACGGCTTTGTGGTCAGCGGGTATGGGGAGCTGCCTGATACGTTGGAGCCATACGTATTGGCTGCAGACGGGTTTTGGACTGGGATGTTGACCGTGCGCGTGTACGTAATGGACCTGGGCTGTGAGCTTGCAGTCAAAGTTTGACAAGTGTCATGGTATTGGGCCGTGTGCTCTTTATCAGCAGCGATACGGTGCGCTATACTGCACTGAGCCGTAATCTGCAGCCATACTGTGATGGCATGCAGGTCTGTTCAGGTCCTGAAGTCCTGGAAGCTGCGGCTGTGGTAATTAGTGATTGTTCTTTTTCTGAGCTGACTGTTTCGGCATGCCCAGGCATTTATCCTTACAAACTGAGGCCCTGCCATTCAATTGTATTTTCCCTGTACTTTATCCACTTCATCTCAGGGGATGATATCCCTGGGGCCTGACCTTTGTTTCCTGATGTGCATTGCCGCTGACCTCCTCTTTCATCCGTATGGATGAATAAAGCAGCATGGCCAGATGGATGAAGAAAGCAGCTGCCAGGCCGGCACATTCAGCCCTGCCAGGCCCGGCCTTGCAGCCAGGCTGGCCAGTCCTGCCTGTACAGGCAGGGCATGCCCGTCCTGTAGGGATGCGCCCTACTGGTTGTAAGACTGTGCCTACCGTCCACTTAGTCTCAATGTTGCAGTGCTATGCTGAACATGGGGGACTGCATGCCCGCTTAGTGGTTCCAGAACCGTCCCGGCAGCTGCAGCTGAGCCCGGCTTAGTCTGACAGGCCTGGGCTGGTCCTGACATGCTGTCTGTAAGCTCATATGCCCGTTATTGTGCGAGCATGGTACTTACAGCTGTGGCTTTGCAGGGCACTTGTCTGACTGTAAGGCTGGTCGGCTTCCGTATGGCAGCTGTTCTGGCCATGTGCCGCCCGCCATGGTGCTTTTTGCCCTATAGCGCTGGTAAGGGCACTGACAATGCTTTGGAGCTGGCAGATGCAGAGCTGCTGACTGTACCCTCTGTATGCGCGCCTGATGCTGGCCTGCATGGACCTGCATTGTGTGGCTGTGCGGCTTGATGTCGTCTGGGCTTACCTGGTGCAGGGCTGTCTGGTTCGGCTGGGCTGACTGGATGCCTGTGCCAGCTTTGAGCGGCTATGAGTACTGTTCTGCCTGAATATCATGACCATAATGGGTTGTCAGGCATGGTCTGTAAGGCTGGTCACAGGTTCATTTTTTCTGCTGAGCTGGTGCTGGTGACCGGACTGTTTGGGGTTTGTGGATGTAATCGTTTACCTTCCCATATGCTTCGGATTGTCTGTTTGCAGCTGTGTGGCAGCGGCCAGGGCTTGCCTGTATGACAGGAGAGCTTTGGCAGACTGGTATACAAGCATGGCGCTAAAGCGCGTATTAATGGGCTTTGCGGGCTGAATTGCTGTCAGGTGGGGCGGGATATGTGATTTTGTCATATCCAGGTACGGGGCCGGGCTAATCAGTGATAAAATACACAAGGTATGTAAGGAATCTTTGACCAGGGGTCAGAGTGTCCTTGTTTTATGGCAGCTCTGGAGAATCAAGGAGTTTTTATGATTGGTATTGTTGTTGTCTCTCACAGCACTAAGGTAGCTGAAGGCATCTGTGACATGGTTCAGCAGATCTCCTCACGAGATGGTGCTCCTATGCCTATTTTCCCGGCTGGCGGCAATGCTCAGGGCGGCCTTGGCACTGATCCTCAGAAGGTTCTGGACGCTATCAGAAAGGCTGATCAGGGTGAGGGCGTAGTAGTTTTAGCTGATCTGGGCTCCGGTGTTATTTCCTCCCAGGCCGCTATTGCCATGCTCGAGGAGCCATTACGCTCCCGCGTCAAGATTGCCGATGCCCCAATTTTAGAGGGTGCCGTAGGTGCAGGTGTTGAGGCAGCTTCTGATGGCGAGTCTACCCTTGATCTCGTAGTCTCCACTGCCGAGGGTGCCCGTCAGCTTCACAAGAAGTAAGCGCAGGCAGCCTCAGGCTGCTCAGGCACATTCACAAAACCCATGCTGCCCGGAAAGCTATTCCGGGGCATGGGTTTTTTCATGCCTGCAGCCGTCTTCTGGCAGGCCGACGGGCCCGGCCCGCAGGACCGGCCCGCAGGTACGTACTAAATTTATGTGGGGTGTATATATTTCTGCAAAACCCTATAATTAAGCCATTCCTGATGACAGTAGACTTTCTGCTGAAAGAGCCTTCATTGCGATCTGATTGCGACACCATACTTCTA
>NZ_JALKIK010000059.1:0-22539 GCF_023050955.1 Anaerobiospirillum sp. NML120511 | reverse complement strand
TAGCTCACAACCAGCTTCTTTCAGCACAGGTGTCACCACACTGTACCTTGCTTTCAGCTAACGCTTCCCACTAGCGGGTGCGTAAGGGACTTTAACCCTCAAGATAATGCTCATGCCGAGCACACAAATACAGGGCCACCAGTCCTTAACAGACGGGTGGCCCTGTTTGTTTTTGACTCCTGCACTACTAACCCCGCCCCTGCCTGACTTCATTAAAGCCCAGCCCAGCCCAACCAATGAGACAGTGAATGTCTGATGCTTATGGCATGCTGGCTGGCATGCACTAAGGACGCCGGTCATGGTGACAATTGCAGTAAGCGCAATTCCCAGCGGCTGAGCAGTGGCAGCGCCCCCTGCGGGAGGCATAATGCACTGCAGGTATGCCGGCCCTGGTGACAGATGCAGGAGGCGCAAGCCCGGGGACGGGCTATGCGCGGCACTCGAAAATGAACATAGGATCATTGTCACTGGAGGCAGGGGTGCGGTCAAATGAGGAGAAGGTTTTAACAGATTTAAAGCCTGCCTCTTTAAGCATCTGCTCCATTTCACCGAATCTGTACAGGTGCAGACGGTAGTCCATGGTCTCAATATGCAGGAGTTGCCCGTTTTTCTCAACCAGATAGACTGAAGGGAGCATCTGAGTCTGAGTCTTCTCCTCATACCAGGTCTTGGTCTTAAGTATTAAATCGTAGCCCTCTTCAGTTGTAACCTTTTCACGTGGCTCGTAATGGCAAATATATTCCTCTATGCTTGCCACTGTATCCACAGCAAAGACCAGCACACCGCCAGCAGTCAGCATAGTCCTGAGATTTGCCAGGACATCCACGCACAGCTCCTTATCGGTTATCAGAGAAACTGAACCTGAAGTAATCATGATTAAGTCATACTTACTGTCAGTCTCGAACTCCTGAATAGTGCTTTCTATTACGCAGGCCTGTGGCGCCTTTATCAGCAGACGCGACAGCATTTCAGCTGAAGCATCCATGCCTGTAATGTCATAGCCCTTTTTGAGCATAGGTACCAGAAAACGGCCGCTGCCACACATGCACTCCAGGATCTTCGTATCATCACCTGCATATGACATGTAAAAAGCCAGCTCATCTTCCGGAGCCTCAGGATGCAGCAGATCATACATTTTGCTGCACAGTTCACCATAGTAATTGGCCTTATCAATCATTTACAGAAATCACTCTTCAAACAGATTTATAAACTCTATTATCGCTTTATAAAATTATTTATATCAAAGACATTTTTTGTTGTCCATATCTGGACATTATTCAACACCGTGCATACTGCACCATGAACCTTGCACGCAGGATACATCAGGACTCTTACTTATTCGTGTATGCACGCATGCATGACATCATACAGCAGGACTCTTACTTATTCGTGTATGCACGCATGCATGCATGACATCATACAGACAGACAGCATGACAGGCTGCCTGACTGGTCCCTGACAGGCTGTCTGACAGGCAGGCAGCTGTATGCCCAGCTGCAGGCAGCACAGGCCGGACAGAAAAATGCCGCTACTGACAGTCCAAGGACTGCAGGAACGGCATTTTCAATGGGTAATCTCCCTGTACGTCAGTACCTGTCCTTAACAGGCATTGCCCTGCGCTGTCCCGCCAGGCATTGCTATGCCCGGCATTGCCACGCGCTGCCCTGTCGGGCTGTGCCCTGCGCAGCATTGACTGGCATTGCTTTGCCCGGCATTGCCATGCGCTGCCCTGTAGGGCTGTGCCCTGCGCAGCATTGACTGGCATTGTTATGCCAGGCATTGGTCATTGACTGACATTGTTATGGCCTGGCCTGGAAAGACTTGCAGGGGCAGATTACCTGTTTTTCATGGCCATGCTGCACATCCTTATTACTTCAATATACTTTTTGACATTCTCGCTTAAACCAAATAATGAACAAATAGCATCTGCTTCACCTGTAAATGTATTTGCCTGTGGCTTCAAATCAAGGTACTGACGCCTTGCTTTGAGGCCAATAATGAGCATTTTCTTACTGGTAAATCCGCCATTAGGTAAAGTGACATCGCAGTCTGCAGCGGATCCTGTCAACATCGCCTGTGCTGCCCCAGCTGCATAAAAACGGAAAGAAGAAGTACTGAGTGTTTCAGCAGAGCTGAACATACATGGCCCTTTGCCATCGATCCCCAGGGCAGATAACCTGAATTTCTTCAAAAGCACCATAGAAACATCACTAATCGGACGCTCCAGTCTCATGAGGTCAACATACTCAAGGAACTGACCGTACTTTTCCTTGAACAGATCCAGCTCTTCATTGCTGATACCAAGCTTTTCCAGAACCTCTCTGACATGCTCAAAACCGGTAAGTCTAAAATGATAGCCATCATTGGACTTCGAGATTTTAAACTGCATGCCACATAAAGCATTATGGCGGCCCACCTCTTTGATAAACGGATCCACTCTGTATTCACGCAGTGACAGTACTGTTCCAAGATATGCTATGAAAAGCAGGTTCCGGGCAACATCAGGATGATTGAGAGAATTAAATAACACTGGTGCATTTTCAACAGAGTCAGGAGCCTGGTGACGAGTGTATCCCAGATCAAAGGTTCTGGTCATGGCCAGCATGTCAGCAAGGGTGGAAGCAATATTGCCAATGCCGGTCAGTTCAGCTTTAGTGAACCTGCCCTTGTACATCATGCTCTCACCATAAACTGTAATACTGTAAGAATCTACTTTATTCCGGTCGTACCCGTTATCAGCATCCTTGCTGGTCATGGCATGCCTGACTTTCTCTAATTCAACGCTCTTTCTGATGAACTTAGCGCTTCCAGTCAGGGCAGCTCTGGTGTACGCAACACCGTTAACATTCACAGCTCTGGCACAGGTAACAGCAACCCTCTGGCCATCAATTCTGTCAGACTCCCTGATGAGCTCCTTACCAAGCTCATTACAGATTTCACGGTGAGTGCTCTTGTTAAGAGAGCACATATGAATCCAGCGCAGCCCCATGTCCTCAAGCTCGCCAAAAGACTGCATATCAGCATTGATGTCACTGCCAATAATTACGCCTTTGACCTTGACTTTGTCTGCCTCAAGACGGACCTTCATAAGGTTCACAGCCTCTTTGAGAGTTTTACTGCCCTCGACCAGAACATAGTTCAGGGGCGCTGCATAACTCTCTGCAAAACCCATTACACAGTAAAAAGCTTTGAACCTGTAACCGTCATCATCATCGTCAAAGATGTTGTAAGTACCGCTGATTTTGTTGACAGAGATCCATGCCCCGGCCTGTCTGTCACCATTATGTACACAGATATCCTTTACATAATCAGTAATAAGCGGCTGCAGCATGTCACGATATGGATTAAGAATCTCGCTGCGTATGCAGCTGACAGCCATTATGATGAAATCTGCCCCGACAGGAGCAGGTATAAAAGCAAAGGCACGCCTTGAACTTTCGCTGATATCCTCAGGCGAAAGCTCCATACCTCTGGCATAGTAATTTACAGCACAATCAAGTAAAACGTCTCCAAGAGCGCTGATATCAGGTGTATATCTGTCCATCATTGCGCTGAACTCACGAATGACAGGGTGACAGGCTGCAAAAATAAAGGTACCAAAACTGGACGGCTCAGAGAAATCAAAAGTACCAATCTCATTGACGCACTCTTCCCAGTATTCAGGGAACTCTGTTTTGAATTCAGGGTATGGGCGCATCCTGCCATCATCAGTGACATGTCCTATAAGCTTGCCATTAACGGTGTTGCTTTCCTGATTAATCTGAGTGTGGCTCTTCTTACGCATGCGTCTTGACACGCGCCCGGTTGAAACACTGGTAACAGGCTTGCGACTGTATACCTTGCCTGTTTTCTTATCCACCCATGCCTTTTCAGGGATCTTAACATCATTAAAATAAGGCATCAGATCATCTTCATCACCATAGCGGACATTACCTGGCCCATATAAGCCATAGTCCCTGTAAATGTCATCGTCCTCATCATCATCGTCGTCGTAGTCGTCGTAGTCGTCATCGTCCTCGTAGTCGTCGTCCTCATCGTAGTCATCATCATACGACTCATCGTCATCGCTGCGGTCATAATCATCATAATCTGCAGGAAAATTGATGATATGGTCCTTACTGTCAGTTGCCATGGTGCTGTCACTGACATCAGAGCCCTGATTTCCATCAGCAAGGACAGGGAGTGCATAAGCATGCTTACTTTCAGGCTTGACGTTACTCAAATTAAGAATTGAGGTTTCGCCCTGTGCTGTCAGTCTGGTAAAGACATCAGTACAGGTACAGCGCAGTCTGAGAAATTTGCTGTCAATAAATTTATTGAGATGATCTTCAGTGCTCATGTACTCATTGCCCTGTGCCCTTGCAAATCCTTTTATAAGATTATTGAGCATCTCAACACCCCTGGCTGTTTTACCATATTCATTATGGTAAACAACCTCGGCCCTGGCATTGGCATACTCGGCACTTGTTTTGGCACTCATGCTCTTATGGGCAAGATTAACCATGTCCTGAAGCTGCATGGCCTGCACGTTGTCCAAACCTGCATGCAAAGCTCCACTCTCTGAGCAGACTGTATCTGTAAAGGTTTTAATAAAGCTGTCTAAAAGGTCTTTATTATCCCGGCCGGTGTAAGGAGCACTTATCATGTCTGTCCATGCTCGGCTCAGTTCAGGCACATCGCTGATCCTGATGAGCGGCTGGAACCTGATAAATGATTCCATACAAACGCGGGCTGCATTACAGCGGTCTACCAGGGCGCCACACATCTGGTCACTGATACCAAGAAATTCAGGTACAGGCCTGTTACAGCTGAAGCGACGACGTTCAAAGCGGGGCGCTCTGTCTTTATCCCTGTTACCCATTCTCAAACCATGAAGTACCGCCATGGAACTGAGGTTCCATAGAGGATAACCGGTAGAAAAGCGTCTGGTGAAGAAGATGTTAAACAGTACGGCAACAAGCTGGGAGGCCATTACCAGTGCAGGAGACAACATCAATGAAATGGATTGCCTGTCGCCAGGATAGACGTCCTTAAATCCGGCAAGCATACACATCATTTCAGCTGCTGTGTTCTGCTCATATCTTGCAATGCGTGCAATCAGAACCATTTCCTTAAGCATGGTGCTGTCAATACTGTTAAGCGGTAAGGCTACACCATCAGAAGCGCCCAGGGTAAAATCGGTAAAACTTCTTTCTCCAAACAGGGAGCTGTCTATTGGCATTAATAAAGCTGCCAGATCGGGCGGGATTGTATCTTTCCTGTTATTTGTAAGATCAGAGAGACTTGTTTCGCTTTCACCTTTAATCTCAGTGAAGACATCCATGAATGAGTAATGGGTAAAAGCCTTTAACTGCATGACACGACTTTGGTCCCATTTGAGAGGGAAAGATTTAAGATTGGTCAGCGCAGGCTCTGATCCATGATCAATGCTCTCATCTTCAAGAAAGTCATTGACTAATTGCATGATATCACTCATGCGCTCACACAGTCCTGCCCAGATAAAACCTTCTTTTTCTATCTCAGGGATCCACTGATCAAGAATGCCGTTGAGGGATATCACACCTCTGACCCTGATGCCACATGCATTCATATGCTGTTTCATCTCTTTGAGCAGAGAGCTCTTTTCCGGATTTACTTGCTCTGAAAGAGAACATATAACCATGCCGGTTCTGGCATGTACTGCCTGAATAATGTTGATGGCTTTACTGAAGTTCATTCTGAAAGCGCCAGCCCCTATCTCCTTGCTGACACTTTCCTTATTTGCCATCACGCGCACAGTCAGCCAGACGCTGTCAGGCTCGGCTACTTCGATCTGGTAGAACTGCCTTGCGTTCTCAGTAATGAAATCCATATTGCAGGCGCTTTCATAAAGCCTGAGGGTCAATGACTTGAAAAGCTCATTTACTTTGCTGAAATTCACAGCAGCAAGTCTGTCTGTATACCAGCTGTTTGAATGGCGCCATAAACTGAAGAGCAGTGCTGATGAAATCTGCTCATTAGGGTCCTTGAGAGGCTCCTGCAGGCCGCAGTAATAGTCTGAACACAAGCGCACTACAGTATCAAGAACTGCGCAGCTGCACTCGTATCCCAATGTTTCCTCAAGCTCGGAGCGAATGAGGTCAAAAAGCTCATGACGGGCAATGTGCATGAGAGGGCCAATGCTAAGCTCAGGAGCATAAGCACTGTACTCACCGCAGTACTGAGCCCATTGAACCGGACGTACCTGGCGCATTGCAAGATTAGGAGTAACGGTATTGAGGCTGCTGACTTCGCCGGTCATGACAAAATCAACATTCTTATCTCTTTTTACAGAACTGTAAATCTTATGAGACTCTCTGCTCTGAAAAGAATTTGGTGGAAAGCCCATTTCAGGCCAATTGACGTTGCTCTGGTCCATAATAATGTCCTGGTTAACTGATTTGCCATGATCACGCCAGCTCTGCAGCCGCATAAACATACCAACATGCTCTTCACCGCAAGCCAGCAAACGCCATGGCATAACCCAGGGCGCCTGCGGCCATATCAGGCTGATGTCACCAGCCGCTAGAGTCATTGCTCAGACTCAGGCTGGCTGCACTGGCCGTTTGCCAGCATGTTGTCCGTATATTGCCAGCCTGTATGACAGGACTGCAACTGTTTATCTGAAAAACATACCGATAAAGCTCACACTTTTGCGAACAGCATGTTTTTTGTGCAAACCCTTGCATCCCCCGCTACTGCACAGCCATGGCCTTATCCCCTGTAATAACGACAGCGCGCGCTCAGTCACTGCCTGAGCCCGCCTTAATAGCGACGGCGCTCATCACGCAACTGTACCGGTATAGCACCAGCCCCCACTAAAGCTTATGCCATGGCAGCATCACCGCCCCTGCCATTGCAGCATCAACGGCCCTGCCATGGCAACATCTCTCGCCTAAATGAACGCTTCCGCCGATGGCATCAGCTCAGATACCTCACCCTGCAATGGCTGCTGGGTAGGTCAGCTCCACATTCATATCAGCTACATCACCTTGCAAATGCTGCCGGGAAGGTCCTGCCGCCGGCATCAGCTCAGATACCTCACCCTGCAATTGCGGCAGGAAAGGTCCCGCTCCACCTTCGGCGCAGCTGTATCCCTCTGGTAAACTCCACTGCCCGGGACAGCTGGCTCCAGCCTCAGTAACATCAACAGCGCATATGCCGCTTCGGATCCGTGCCGGGCACAGTATGCAGTGCATGTAAAAAAACAGAGGCCCATACCTTTGGGCATGGACCTCATATCTTTTCAAACAGCGTTAACTGATGATCAACGCCACTTGTGAGCCAGCTGCTGATAAAAATGCTGGCATTTTGCATGTGGCAGCAGACGACTGCCTGCAGGCTGCAGGCTGCAGGCTGTCACTGCTGTTATCTGCAGCCTGATGAAGACATTGTCAGTGAGCAGGCTTTACAGTCTGGCTTCTTCAATTGCTCTTGCCATATCCATTGCCAATACTGCATTTTCAGCCAGCACATCAAGGTCTTTGTCAAAAAAATCACATGATGGCATGATAAAGCTGCTGAATTCATGATATCCAAGATATTGCATTAGATAGCTGACAGCATCAGAGACAATCAGGCTGCTGCATGGCCTGTTTGCACAGAAGCTTTCCAAAGCGCTAAAGAACTTGCTCAGAGCATGGCAAATGAGATCAAGATCATCTGCAATAAGGCTGAAGTAATCTCCATAGTCACGATCAAGCTCACTACGGGTGCCTGCTGGAGCTATCTCACTGACCCTGCCATTTTCATCCCTGATTATCCTGAGATTAATATTCCTCAGAGCCTCTATGGTTCTTCCTCCCGGAAAGCTGTCTGTTGTCAGATAATCACGAACTGCTATTAACCTGCTCCAGTATGAAGCCAGAAGAACACCAGCTGCTGACTTGAAATTGTTGTCAGGATTGAAAGAACTCATCTCACCCTTAAGTACCTCAGGCACCTTATGGCGTACATACCCCTGGTCAAAGGTGACAGTAGATCCAAGCATGTCAGCAGCAACTGCAGCACAGCGTCCGATCTCCTGGAGAATCTTGCGGTCAGGCCTGCCGGTAAACAAGAAGCTTTCACCAAAAAGCGCAATACGATCATTGAGGTCATTGAGGTCATGGCCCTCAAAAATATTCTCCTGACCAGCCCCTTTGATTGCACAGCTGCGGCTGATTTCAGACAGATGAGGCAGATCGCGGTTTACCTGATACTCACTTACTGCCAGAGCAGCGCGCGAGAAGCTGAAGGAGTTACTGATATTGTTACTCATGCAGCTTACAGCACCCATGTCGCCATCATTTTCCTGTGATGCCTTCCAGCTCTTTTTGCCCAGCTTTGAGCACAGCATGGAGTGAAGTTCATCATCAGTACTGCACATCTGAACCATGCGTATATTTGCAGCTGACCAGGATGCGATCTTAACAGCGCCGAACTTTACTCCAGCGCCCATAATAATACCCTTGAGCTTAACATGGTGGATATGCATAAACCTGATCATCTGCTGAACAGCCTCTTCAGCAGTGAATCTGTCATCGAGAATAATGAGGTTTAAAGGAGTAGCAGTTGGTCCATAAAATGCCATTACGCAGTGACAGATGCGTTCAGCCCCATATTTACCGGATGAGGAAGGAATTTTAAGAGCATGCACTGTAATCCATACCTCAGGCTCCTCAATATCAGCAAAATCAGCTGTATGTTTGATTAAAGCAAGAGCATTAGGCAGACTGCATTCCAGGAAAAACATACAGGAAGGAAGATCGAACTTGCCAAGGTTTCTGACCAGGTCCTCCTGAGCGCATGGAACCATGTTAAAGCACATAATCTGCTGCTGCATAGACGATACAGTTGCAGGCGAGGAGGAGATAATACCTCTTGTGTACATGTCCAGAGCCATGTCAAAAATACTGAGTGCTGCATCTGGCGAATCACGCTTGAACATGTTCAGGAATACATCTGTTATAACCGGGTTGGCTATAGCATGCAAAAACATACCAACGTTGTAGAGCTCATCAAATTTCCATTGTGGTAACTTTGGCCCCCATGCTGCACTCCAGACGTCAGGCATGGCGCTCTTAAGCTCAGGATAAGGCCTCATCATGCCATCAGAGGTAATTCTGCCAATGGCTACAGCCTTTGCGCCGTTGACTGCAGCTGCTGCGGCAGCGGCTGCAGCGGCTGCAGCTGCCTCGCTTCTGCCCTTATTCCTGCGCATATGGCGTGGCATACGCTGACTGCTTTGAACAGGATTATTGTCAGGCTTGCGATCATAGACAATACCTGTCTTTTTATTAACCCATGCAGACTCAGGAACAGCAATATCCCTGAGATATGGCACCTTGTCGCCTTTTTCACCATACTTGCGTACAGAATTCTGAAAACTGATCGCCTTACGGCTCATGAAAAGATCATGGATTTCCCTGATTTCTTTTATGTCTGTGGCGACCCGTGACATAAGAAAATTAACATGCTCGTCGTACTGCTCCTGACTTATCCTGCCCTGTCTGAGCATTTTGCGATACAGCCTCAAGGCTAAGGCCAGACGTGCCATCTTCACTTTGTGTTCAATGAACGTACGACCGTATTCACCGAAACACTCTTTATAAAAAGCTGCATCATCATCATCGTCGTCGTCATCGTCATCGTCAAAAGACCAGATTCCGTCATCCTCTTCATAGTCTTCATCACTGTCAGACCATAATTCTCCATCGTCATCTTCCAGGACTTCACGGAACCAGTAGTCTTCATCATCATCGTCGTCGTCGACAGCATCAAACCTGTAGTCTTTGTAATCCCTGTCAGGGTTGAGCAGCCAGTTTCCATGTTTATCGAGCATGGCACACTCATCTCGTACCCAGTTAAATACACGGCGGTCGAGATTTTCCTGTCCCGGCCTGTCCTTGCCATTTTCATCCGGAGTCAGATCCACAGTCATTGAACTGTAGCCGCCACGAGAAAGATCTACTACAGCCGGTTTAACTGTAAGCTCCTCTTTCTGCCTTACCAGGTTACAGCTGTAGGAACTGCGTGCCATCCTTTGATAGCTCTCACCAGTAAAGTCCTGCATTAATTTGACAGAAACACTGTTGATTCTTGACCTGTCAATAATACCGCCCTTTGCCTCCTGGACAATCTTAATAAGATCATCTACAAAAGCCGAAGTAAGAGCATCATTGTCAGGGCTGTTCAGAGGCTTGCAGACAAGTTCACTCCATAATCTGTCTATCTGGTCAACACACTTGATACTTCTTACAGGACAATTACTTACAATCTGGTCAAGGCAGGCGCGCAAAGCATTGCAGCGAGACTGTAAAGCCTCAGCATCTGCCCTGTCAAAACCAAGATATGCAGGCCACTTGTCCACAGGCTCAAAGCAGCGCAGCTCAAAGATACCCTCATCCTCATCCCTGTTTTCTGCCAGTCTTACTCCCATGAGAGCAGCAATACGCTCATAATTCCATGACAGTGACTCTGTACGGAAAGAGGTCGCGAAAAAGACATTGATCAGCTGATTGACCAGAATCAGAGACTGCAGCTCCACTGGAGAGAACAGCTGAGTCAGATCAAAACCTTCCTCATTGTCAGCAGTCTCTCCATGAACAGCACCAGCAAGCTCAAAAACAGCATCCTCATCAAAGCGTACCCTGCGACCAACATGAACAGCCTCTCTGAGAAATTCCAGGTCCTCTCCTTTGCTGCAGACAGCAAGTTCAAAGTTCAAATATGGATCCATCGGGAATCCGACATTATCACCAGATGGGGCAGATTGAGACGTCTCCTTCATACCTGCTTTTTTCATAGCCTTTTTCCGAACTTTGTCCTTACTGTCTGAAGATTTGACTGCAACGGCAGTATATTTGCAGACATAGCGCTTCAGATCATCAGCAAGGTCATGCTCATTGACAAAACTGCAGCGCTCCATCATTGAGTTTCTGCGCTGTGCCAGAGCAAAACCGCGTGAAAAGGCGTGCTCATCATAAAAGGCATGTAATGCGGTGGTTCCGGCTCCTCCTGGCAGATGGTTTTCACCAATATGCACAAGCAATCCTGCAGGAGGGATATCAGGGCACTTTTTCGGATCATTAATGACAGACATGGCCTCATTGAGCATGCCGCTCCATGCTGACGTCTTCCTTTCACCAAGACCTGCCCATCTGAGCCCGGCATCCCTGAAATTGTTTATCCATCCTGCAATGGAACCATTGAGCAGGATTGCACCTTTAACCCTGATACCAAGACCCTTAAGATGCTCGACCATCCTGTGTACAGTCCGGCTCTTTGCAGGCTTACTGTTGTCACCCATAACGCATATGACAGTACCAGTACCGGCATGCACAGCTTCAACTATGTGACTTGGCCTCTGCATCATTTGCTCAGGCATGAAATTAAGACGCGAATTGTCAATTGTTGATTCACTGTTGAGCTTAAGACGTACAGTGATCCAGACACTGTCAGGATCAGGGCAGTCCATCAGCTTGCCGGTATCATCATCACGACTGTGACTGCAGGCCCACTCATAGATCTTTGAGGTCCATGAGCATGACAGTGCGTTAAGGCTTTCCATATCATCAGCTTTTAAATGCTCAACGCCCATATTATGCTGGCTGACAAAGGCGCTCATCAGCATTACATGAGGGGCGGCAACAGTACCATGTAAACGCTTCAGTGGCAGTTCCCTGCAGGCGTGCATATCACCAATAACGCGCAGAGCCATGCTTTCCATGGCAAGAGCCCTGGAGACACCAAAGGCCTTTACCAGATCACTGTGCAGATCGGCAAAAAGCTCATGCCCGGTCATAAACATCAGCGGGCCTATGGCCTTTTCCGGTCCAAAACAGGAGTACTCGCCATAGCTGTGCACCCAGATATCAGGGCACATAATACGGGCATCATAAAATGGCCGAAAAACACCATGCCTGTTAACTTTTCCCACATCAGTACGTTTGAGCTTGTACTTACCCCAGGAGTTTTTTTCTCCTGTGCGGCTCATTACAAACATAGTTGTGCTGCCGGCCTCATGTATACACCTTTCAGGCCCATTGGCAAAAGGATAAAAAACGAGGTGGTTCTGTCCCATAACTCTTCCATTTTGAAATTAAAAACTTTAAAAACTGCGGCATTTAATAAGACCACCTGCTCACGGAGGTCATTACGGTTGCATTCTTGTTGCCCTCCCGGCTGAACCATGAGGGCCATCTTGACCGCATCATATCTGTCCACGGTGGCCATCACAGCTGCATCACTGCCGCACAGATGCCTGACCTAATAACCGCATCATATCTGCCCACGGAGGCCATCACAGCTGCATAGCCTCTGCCCTGATTCATGACTGCACAGCGGGCATCCTGGCCGCACCACGGCTGCATGCTTCATGACAGCCATAATGGCTGCAGCACAGATGCCTGGCCCCATAACTGACAATGCCACGACCATTACTGTCATCAGCCCGGCTGCTGGCAGTGGTATCAGCCAGTCCATAAGAGGGATGTAAGTATACTCAAATACGGCTGTCTGCAGGTACCGGCAACCTCAGTCACGTTGACTGTGTAACAGCGAGCATCCATTACGCAGGCCCGATATGATGGTCACTTCAGACATGAAGGCCATAAAGACAGCCGTCTCAGGTCAAAACTGTCAGCAGTTGCAACTGATTTCAGGACGCATCAGGCCTTGCTTGAGTCAGCATTTTTAACCATTTCATCCCATACCTCAGGCATGGCCTTTTTCATTTCGAGATTAGGCATCATTCTGCCCTGAGTTGTGACCTTGCCAATGACAATGCCACTCATGCGGGTCTGGGTACGAGCCTCATTTTTCTGTCCCTGCTGCTTTTTGCGCTTGCTCTTAGGCACGCGCTTTGGGGCTATGGTAATGGTGACAGGCTGTCCTGAATACACCAGACCTGATACAGGATCTGCATAGGCCTGAGCTGGAATCTCAATCTCATGCAAGCTCTTTTCGTCACCCCCTCTGGATATCATTTCTGACATTTGCTTTTGTTTTGATTTGGCGGCTTTTAAAGCCTCAGGGTCGACATCACCAAACATGTTCTTGAAATATTCCGGACCTTTGAACGCCTCATTAAGCAAATTGAGTAAACCCTTTCCAAAATCCGAGACCTCGACTCTGTCAGATATATTTTCATCAACAGGGTCCACGGACATCTTAAAGTTCATGTCTTTAAAAACAGGACGCCTGAACAGCTCAGTCCTTGCAGCTTTAAATCCTGCAGGAATGACATCAATAAACTCCTGCCTGGTATCATCCTTTAC
Source organism: Anaerobiospirillum sp. NML120511 (assembly GCF_023050955.1). Lineage (NCBI taxonomy): Bacteria > Pseudomonadati > Pseudomonadota > Gammaproteobacteria > Aeromonadales > Succinivibrionaceae > Anaerobiospirillum > Anaerobiospirillum sp. NML120511. Next base: position 9,262 of record NZ_JALKIK010000059.1, on the reverse strand, counting down.
CATAAGCGATCTGAACATAAGATCAAGACCGCCCATTTCTCCCATGTCTTCAGGGTCTGTGACTACACCCTGACCTGTTTTGCGGGCAAAGATATCCTTAGTCTGTTCAGGCTTACTGTTAAATATCCTGTGCTCCATAAAAGTGGCAAAGGCGCTTCGAATCTCATCAATAATTTCACCTGCATATGGCTTTGTGGCCTCGCAGCCGGAAATCAGAGCAATGAAATCCTCGACAAATGACCTCATCCTGTCGTCCACCTGAGGGTCATCAGCTTTCATGCTGACAAGCTCTACCCATGCCGGAGTCAGTGCGTCAAAATTGCATAATCCTTTGAGTGGAACACGGGATACAACAGGCTCAAAGCAGGCACTGATCATAAGGCACCTGTCAGCCATTGCTGCTCCGTCCTGATCAGTTATCCTCAGATACCATGGAAGGGTCTTATCCAATGACAAGCGGCGGTATTTTAATTGTCCATATGAGCCGTCGCCATAGTCACAATCAAGTCCACAGCGAACGCCCATAAGATTAGCCATTCTTCCGTAGTTCCATGCTATGGTTCTGGTTGAAAAATCCCTGGTAAAGAAGATATTGAAAATCCATGCTGCTGCCAGGGATGCGCTGACCACGCTGCGCGACAGGCCTGCAAATGAGTTGATAAACTCGGGATTTTTGCAGGTGATATTGCCATGAAGACCGGCCATGAAGGTGGAGATTGAGTTATCAAGGAAACGCACCTTACGTGCTACCTGTGCACCCTCCTTAAGAAAACTCTTTTCCATGCCCTTAAAGCTGACAATAACCTCATGATCACAGGTTACGTGGACAGGCATTGGGAACTCATCACCTGTCAGATTGTTATCATAAGGTGACTCCCTTTTGCCATAAGGATCACGGGACAGATTTTCAGTGTAGATAGTTGCAGTAACATTGGTCCTGTTCTTGATCATACTCATGGAGCGCTCGATGTTTGACACATCCATGTCAATCATACCGTGGTATTCAAGTGCGCCACCGCCCGCCCCCCTGTACTTTGAAGCCCTGTATCCTGTGAGCTTTTCAAAAGCGCATTCATGATCATAGTCAAATATAGTAGCCGGCTGCGCCATCTCCAGATCGGAGATGTAGTCAATAAAGTTATTAAATGATGCCTTGTACTTCTCCATAATGCCCATACATGGGATGTCAATACTGATGAGATGATCCACCAGATCGGCTGCCATACCATTAATACAGACAGCTCCGTGTACGGTTATTGACTGTTCCTTCAGGGTCTCCACCATGCGCTCAATAATCGTGCTCCTTGCTGGCTGCTCCTGATCGGTCATCGAGCAGATAACAAGACCACTTCCTGCATGTACAGCCTGAACTGATACTGTGTAAGTCTCAAGGTCAGACTCATCGCACATTATTTCCTCTTCAAAGCTGGTTGGCCTTTCCTGATTAGGTACAGCTCTTACCGTCAACCAGACATTATCAGGTGAACTTACATCAAGCCAGCCAATTTTGCCCAGCTCCATGTCCTGTCTGCAGAAAGAGCAGGCATAGTCATAAAGACGCCTGGACCATGCACCTGACAGATCATTAAATTGCTCAATGGAAAAATCTGCCATGTTCCTGAAATACCAGCTGCTGTCATGTCTCATGACCGACAGCAACATGGCTGGCGACTGAGCATCGACATCATCAAAGATATTAATGCCCGATGCACCGAAGTAATCGCCGAACAGGCGCAGTGATGTATCCATAAGACAGTGAGCCTGCTCCTGCCCCAGACTTTTACAGAGATCAGCATAAAGATCGGCAAAGAGCTCATGACGGACTGTATAAAGCAGAGGTCCAGTAGCCTGCTCACGGGAATATGCGCCATAATCGCCATAATATTTCACCCACACCGATGGGCTCAGTGTGCGCAGTGCAAGCTCCGGCCTTATCAGACCCTTACCACTTTTATGGCCCACACAGACAGGAGTACGTCTGTCACCATGCTCATACAGAATATGAACTTCATCACTGCCATTTTTGAACAGCGCATCTTTCGGCATACCGGCATCTGGATAACTTCCAGGACAGACACTCATAATAGACCCCTTAAAAAATCAGATAAAAACAGACCAGAACAGATGAAAACAGTACCAGATCATTGCTGAAAGTCTGTTAAGGACATACGTTTACAATTAACAATCAGCCATCGCAATCAGTTCACGCCCATGGATCCATGGGGTATCCAGACAGGCCTGATCTGTGTGCAAGGCATGCACTGCATGCAGCTTATCCACTCAGGCCGTGCATCGAGCAGCCCAGTACAGGCAATGCATACCAGCAGCAGCGTACAGGGCAGTCAATAGCAGATCATCATGACAGGGGCCACAGGACCAGCGCCACCATGCATCTTTACAGACAAACAGACATGGTAAGGCAGAGCCAACCAATGGCATACCTGATGAAGTGTCATTTTCTGCGATAGTATTAACATGTCATTATGCATGTATCATGGGCATTAATACAGGTTAAATTTCATTTTTGCAGCCCATGCTTATCTCAAGACAAGGCCCATGCAATCGCCACCTGAGGTACTTTAATTTGCCGCACTGCCTCTTTGCCCTCGATAATATTCCGACAAGTGCCAGTCCATTGACTGCCACCAAGGCTGACCTGCACCTGCATTGCATGTCTTTGCAACATGCCTCAACCAGTCCTCCCCCTTATCCTGTAAAGATACATTGCCATAACAGGCGCTTGCCGCTTTACCAGATAGCTGCACCAGATGTTGCTATTGCTGCCACACCCCCTCAATCACAAGGCGACAGCGTGCAGCCGCAGTATCGGGGCTACTGCCTGCAGCCGCAGTCTCAGGGCTACTGCCTGCAGCCGCAGTCTCAGGGCTACTGCCTGCAGCCACGACGCCCCAGGATGACTGCCAACAACCTCATTCTCAGAGCAAATGCCGCAGCCACGGCCCAGGATGACTGCCTGAGCTACAGCCTCAGTGCAAATGCCGCAGCTGCAGTCTCAGGCCCCTTGAATAATGCGATGGCCAAAGAGTCATGACCACGCGACTTCATTAAGCCCGTGCCGGTGAACATGGCAACGAGGCCAATACAGGCTGGCAAGGAACAGTCAAACACAACATGTTCCTGACTGGCCTTGACTTGCCAGACCGGGCAAGTCCAGAACCCTCCTGGCAGGTCCAGTACCATACAGGGCATGCGCCATAGCGATGGCAAGGGCTGTTGCCATGTGATGACAGTCTGTATTGGCATGCAGATTGAGTTATTTAAGGTTCAGCAATTGATATGCTGATACAATTAGAGAATGACTGATCCTGCAAGGTTGCAGGTAATATTGATGTTGCTGTGAGATTTTCGTGGAGATGAGAGAAAAGTGAGAGCAAAACTTTTACTGTCCGGTTTTATTTATGCCGCCAGCATGTCGCTGGTTGCCCTGCCTGCAGGCGTAGCTGCCCTGTGGAGCCAGCCTGCTGAGGCTGCAGCTGCACCCGCAGCTGTGAGCAATGGAGCCCAGTATGCAGCTCCTCTGATGGATCCGGCCACTTCCCCATGGAAAGCTCAGACCATTGTCAGTGATGCTGATATTGAGCTTCTTGGCCTTGATGCATGGTTTCGCGCTGAGCCTGTCTCAGATGAGACCTTTGTGCGCATGTGGACCAGGTCATGGAAGGAAAACTGCACTCTTGAGCGCAGTGAGCTGCGCTATCTCAAGATGATCCACCGCAATGCCATGGGACAAACACAGCGCGGTGAGATGGTGGTAAATGCAGCTATTGCAGACAAGGTGCTGCGCATCTTTAAAAAGCTTTATGTGGCAGGCTACCGCATTGAACGCATGGTGCTGATAGATGATTTTGGAGGCAATGACGAGCTGTCCATGCAGGCTAACAACAGCTCATCATTTAACTTCCGCTTCATGACCCATTCCCCAAACAAAGTTTCAAAGCATGGTATGGGCCTGGCTATTGATATCAACCCTCTTTACAATCCTTATGTCAAAAAGATAAAAGAAGACTCATGGATTATTGCCCCTGAGACGGCACAGCAATGGGCTTTTGACCGTAAGGACCGCACTGACATTCCTTATAAAATCGACCAGCACGACCTGGCCTACAAGCTCTTTACAGAAGAGGGCTTTGTCTGGGGCGGCAACTGGAGGTCTGCCAAGGACTATCAGCACTTTGAGTATAAACTCAAGTAAAGCCACTGCCCCTGACATCCGTCCCTCATAACAGACAACTGCTACAGCTGCCATCAAAATTCTGCCGCAATCTCATATTGCCGCTACAGCTGTAGCAGCCCCTGGCCTGCACTGTAAACTTCCCTTCCCTGCACACCTCCCTGCAATTTACACATCCCGGCCCAGTACCCCCACAGTCCTGCCCACATCGCCATCCTGATCCCCATACTTAGGCAACACCGGTACTCGTACTCCACCTGCACTGTGTACCAGTCCAGTGACTGTCTTTACCACAGGTCCTGTTTCCCTCACACCTTTCACAATTCACAATAAACACTTTACAAAATAAACAGAAATGCAACCCACATTATTCTATTCATAATATTATGTAAAGCATAGCAACTTCAAAGCCAGCATCACAATTACAGGTTTCAGAATATGTAATGTATAAGCTGCCTGTCATATGCCTCCTAATCAAGTACGTAAAGGCAGTGCATATTAACAGTAAGATCCAGCTACAGTGAAAGCGGGCACGGAAGGGCAGTGTAAAGGCAGGTTAATGAGGATATGGCGCAGAAATTAATACCATGACCTCAAAGGCCAGGATTTGCTGACGCTTCACATCTGATGGAAGAGACATGAGGCTACATCCCATCCAGCGACAGGGCACTGCGGTAAGCATGCCCTGCTGAGAATTAACTCAGGCGAGACAGTAAGTGATGACTGATACCTTACCGGTAATTGCCCAGGTTTTGTAAAGCAAATATCAGGCATCATATTCTTTGGCCGCATACAAAGGAAGCTGCTCAGAGGTTATGAGTAAGAGAAGGATGGGAAGTATGAGTGGAGCAGCTTGACATGCATGCACATAGCTGAGCAGTACGAGTTAGCTGCCAGCCGGGCATGCATACACGCAGCTGAGCAGTACGAGTGAGCAGCCGGCCGGGCATGCATGCACGTAGCTGACCAGTACGAGTGAGCAGCCGGCCGGGCATGCATGCATGCACGTAGCTGAGCAGTACGTGTTAGCAGCCGGCCGGGCATGCATGCACGCAGCTGAGCAGTACGAGTGAGCAGCCGGCCGGGCATGCATGCACATGGCAGAACGACATGCGTGGGCGGCTGCTCAACGGGCGTGTATAAGAGAAGGCCGAACTGTGTGCGGATGCGGGTGCAGATGCGGGTGCGTCATGCACAAGGTTTACGTAAGATGCTGAGCCGGGGATTTGAGATCAGCGGACAGTGACAGCATCTCCAAAGTCATCATCAGCTGTATCGCCTGTGAGGGCAGCACGGCTCTCAGCAAGGTCGCTGTAATCAACAGGAATACCGCGTATGAAATCGCGCGGAGTCTGGCGGGCAAACTTCTTAAATACCTTGGTGAAATAGGAAACATCAGAAAAGCCGCACTCAAAAGCCACCGCTGTTACGCTCTGCTTGGGATCCTTGAGCAGCTCCATGGCACACTGAATGCGGTATGAATTGATGTATTCCATAGGCTTGCGGTTAATAATATCCCTGAACAGGCGCACAACAGATGGAGGAGTAAGTTCCAGCAGATCAGAAAGCTCCTTAAGGCTTATGTGCTTCTTGTAATTGCGATGAATGTAGGAAAGAGCAAGACGCATTTTCACCACACGGGAAACGCCATCTCCAGTCTTGTCCGGCATGAAAAAGAGATTGCGGTGCTCAAAAATGCCCAGCAGATAGTACATCAGACCAAAGGTCTTAAGTTCATAGCCATTTTTCTGCTCCCTGATGACAGCAAATAGCTTGTTTACCGACTGGAAAATACTCTCCTCACCATCAGCATCATCATTGCTGTAAGGGATATAGGGAGTGAACTTGCGCTGATCGTAAAGAATGGAATAAAGGAAGGTATTGGACAGCGAACGCTCACGCAGCAGGAAGTTCAGATCAAATACCATACATTCATAGACACAGTTGACAGGCTCGGCTGAGTGTACGGATCCCGGATTAAATATGAAAATATCACCGTTGCCGTTTTTGCCACGGCCGGTGTAGCTCTTGCCATCAATGGTCACATGCAGCTCGCCATCAAGGACACGGCAGATTTCACACTCATCATGCCAGTGAGTTTCCATCACGTAGCGCGGATGAGAACTGTTTACATGATAAAAGGCAAAAGGGAACGAGATGTCACCATGTTCCTTGAGCTCTTTTAAAAATATCTCCTGCATCCTCAGCTCCTTTCCTCAAATAACACACAACCTTCCTGATAATTAAGCCCTGTTGCTCATCTGCTCAGGCAGTGTATGCCTGCAGAGTGTGTCTGTAATTTACCTCACACCGAAAGCAACACAGAGCAGCCTGCAATGCATTGAGGGCGGCACACTCAATAACCGCCTCGCAAAATTACAACCAGACTGTCCTGCTTTCACATACTGTGTCCGTAGCCGCAGCCTGGGCACCCCATGGAGGCCGCCTGGGCACACCATGGCCGCTGCCTGGGTACACATTGTGACAGCCTCAGTGGCATATGCCATTGATTCAGCAGTGGTCAACACCATGGCCACTGCTCAGGTGCCCCACACTATGGCCACCTTATGGCAAATTCGACTGCCTCTGTTAAGCCTGATGCCTGTTGTTATGACTTTATGAGGCAACAACATACTTTCACAGTAACAAAAGCAGCTCAATAACGGCCACCTGCTATGCTCATCCATGCAAAGCCCGGCACAGCCCAACACCTGCCGCAAGCTGCTGTGAGAAATAGACTGCATACCATGCATCCTGCATGATGCTTATAGCATCATGAAATTACAGGGCCGACTGCTCCTGCTCAAGTAAGTCTGCAGACATATAAGCTTCATCAGTAAAGCGCAGCATCATACACAGCCGTCGTCTTTCGTCTGAAAAAGTACAAGTTAATAATGACCAGACAGGCCAGCCTCATTGGAGCACGAGTCTGCCTTTACAGCAAGTGCAGTTCTCAATACACCGGGCACCATGCCGGGCATCATGCACCATGGCTATGTGCTGCTCACAATGAACCGGGCTCTATGCACTATGGCCGTGTGCTGTTCACCATGCAATATGAGACAGCTGCCACGCACAATGAACCATGTGTCATGGCTACCATGCGCTCTGAGGTCAATCAGTCTGCGGCTTATCCTAACAAATGATTACGGTGTCAGACCAGTGAGCACAGCTCCAAAGTGAGATCCCTGACTACATTCAGTCAAAGATTGTCATTTGCCATTATATGAATGCTGCCGGCATGCCTTACTGAGTTCAAATAACACCTCAGGCTCTTAAGCCATATCCTTTACATAAATGTGGCTGCCAGTACGCGTAGAAATTCATTACTGACAGCATACTCATTAATGCCTGGACAAGTCATGGCAGCCTAATGCAAGCGCCAGGGCAGTGCTCGATGGATCCGACCCCAGCCAGACACTGGCAGAACGTCATGCATGACTCTAACAGGATACGCCGCCCCTGAGGCAGTCGTCATGTTATTGGCTAAGCCCCTGAGTAAGCCGTCCGGTTATGGGCGGAGCTCACGGCTGTGCGGCCGGCTCAAGAAGAGCGAAGCTGCTGCCTGTCAGGCAGGCTCATGGAGAGCGGAGATCCTGCGTGTCAGGCAGGCTCATGAAGAGCGGAGATCCTGTCTGTCAGGCTGGCTCATGATGGAAGAAGATGCTCCCTGTCAGTAAGGTTTAAGCCTTATGAGGCAGGTGCATGTGGGCAGGTCTATTGTGAATGATGCCGGGGCGTCCAGCCGGTGCTGGCGGGACTGGCTGCGCTGGCAGCGCCCCTGTATGGCAGAGCAGTACCGGGACCTTGTGTGACCTGGTGTATGGGATGGTTTGTGGGCACTGGCAGCCATATTAAGAGTATGTGCAGTGGCGGTCACTACCTTACTGGTATTTGCACAAAATTTAACCTGCCTTGGGTCAGCTCTTAATTTGCTAATTATGTGCTTTGCGGTCAAACAGCCATATGCCGGATATGCCCGCCCATGGGGCTTTACCTGTATACAAGATGATATCAATGTAAAGTCAATCAACAAATGTAAAACGAAAAAGGACCTGCGTTAAATACCAGTTCAGCAGGTTCTGTCAGTTATATGCCCACCTGTACTCTGTGCTGTGTTCACGCACATTGTCGTTTTCAGACCCATAAAATGGACGTTGTAAACAGGCTTATTTTTCCTGTTTATACAACAGCACAGCTTTTACCATTGCGGCGGGTCCGTGCACACTGTATGAATAGCCTGCACAAACAAGGTCGGGAGAGTGCTTACATGGCAACTCAGGTCTGAGTGTCAGTTCACGGTCAAAAAATGCCCAAATGTACCAAATACAGTTGAGTGAAATTCCCTGCCTTAACATGGTGAAATTTACAGAATAAAATGTGATCTGTGACTCAATTTAGTCTTTATTTTGGAAATTGATTAAATACATATTGATTCAAATTATCATCAGGCAATTTGGTAATTTTTTAACATTGTATTGGGAATAAATGAAAGTCATTTTTTGAATCTCTTCTATCCTCATTTATGTGACGCAGATCATGCAAAAGTTCAGACAAACTTCAGTAAGCCAAAGCTAACGTTGGACAAATATCAAAGCTCTAAATACGATTAACACGCACTTTGTCATAAAGCACTTTCTTTTGGTCCTTTATTTTTATTTCTGGTAGTAAATGATTATCAGCCCCTGTCAGCTATTCTCAGGAAGTTCTGAAAACGCTTTTTCTGCCCTGGATAAAGCAGTTATGGTTTAAAGGCCATATTGGTAGAAAAAAGTGAAATTATTTAAATAAATTACCAATATCCATGAAAAAAGTGCAAGTTGCACGGGGTTGAAAAAGCAATAATGACCATGACCTCACATGGAAGCACTCCAAACGAAGCCGATATTTTTAAGCTTTATCGTTCAGACAAAAAGCAAGATTCAAAGTAGTTTGAACTTTATTAAAACTTTCCCAGAGTTTTGAACTATAAAAAGCTCTCTAATTAATAGATCCATGTAAATATGTACATAATTCTTAGTCAAGAGTTAGACATATACCCTTGTAGTCTTGCTGCCCGGTGGCCTTCCT
>NZ_JALKIK010000058.1:0-23310 GCF_023050955.1 Anaerobiospirillum sp. NML120511 | reverse complement strand
GCTACTGGCATCATCAAATCATACAGGCAGAATAAATAATCCTAGGTACGGTTTACACTATCGGGCATGATGGCCATTCATAGACGGATATCATCCATCTTAAGTAAGGCTGCCATGCCCGATTTTTTGTCTGGACATTTTCGACATCCAAGTGACTGTATATTGCATTACCGAAAATGACAAACTATAAATCCAATGACATACTTTAAATGATTTTTTATGACAATCTTTAAATATCATGTACAGCCGACCATACCTCGCATGGCAACTCATAATGCTTAATGACATTTCATCATGTCGCATGACAGGCCGTGGCATGGCCGTACATGGCATTCATGTCCAGGTCATGGCCATGGCCATGGCCATGGCAAGTGTGCCTTGCCTGGCCATGATGCCGGGCAAGATGAGTAAGAAAACTTCAAGGAAAAGAGACAAAGGAGCAACCATGGCTGCCAAAAGAAAAACCCTGCCAAAGAACTTTCTTGAACTTCTTGATGCCGGTGACAACACTCAGATTATTGAGCTGTACAGCAAGTGCGCCCTTAATGCCAGGTATGACAGCTCAAAATCATGCTCTACAGCCCTGCATGCCTATGCTCTTAATGAAGAACTTGCCCGCTGGCTTTGCGATCAGGGTCTTGATATCAATACCCCTGACTACTATGGACGCACTCCTCTTCACATTCATGCCGGCGCAGGAACTGCCATGGTGAGTGTACTTATAGAGCTGGGAGCTGATGTAAACAGAGCGGATAATTATGGAACAACTCCGCTGCACAGAGCTCTTGGCAATGGCAAGGCTGAGGCTGTCAGATTGCTGGTCGAGCACGGAGCTGATCTCAATGCCCTCAATGACAAAGGTCAAAGCCCTCTTGAAGAGGCCATGCTTTCCTGCAGCAATGTGGGCATAATCCCTCTTGCAGCCTCAGCAAAGCTGCTGACTTCAAAGGGAGTGCCTGTTACCCCTCAGATGAAGGAGAGTATTGAGCGTCTTGCCCAGAGCTTTGAGTTTTACCGCGATTCCTTTAATAAGGACATGCTGCCCAAGACAGATGAAGCTCTTGATGAGCTCTGTGCTCTTACTGGAGCTGTCCGCCCACCAAAGATGCAAAAACACAACGGCAGGGATACTATCACTGTTGCTCAGGGCTCATGGCAGAAGCAGTACGAAGACCTCTGGAACTATCTGGTACCTGGTCATGGTTCAGCCGCTACTGCACAGGGAGAGGTGATACGTATCACCGGCAAGATACGCGACGAGCTGATGCGCAATGGAGGCGCCAACTGGAGCAGGCAGTGGCGCATGATGCTCAATGCTTTGCCAGAGCTTATGTCCTCAGCAAACTCTCTAAGCAAGCAGCAGCTTGAAAGATTAAAGGCTGCCTCCTCAGCAATACATGCCCAGGGAGATGACGATGACGAGACTTTAGAGGAGCTTTGCCAGCTTGCTGTCCATTGGGTAGCACTTAACCCGGATCCCATCCCTCTTGACCCTCAGCCATACAAACTCTGACCAGTACAGCCCACGCAACCGCACAGCTGCCGCCCTGGACAACGGCCAGCTGCTATCCCTGAATAACAGCACTTTCCAAAACCAGGCTGATTTTAAAGGCACAAACCTGCGGCTAACCTTGCTCTACAGTTTCATGGGCACTACCTGTGCTCGGTGCACTGCCTGCAGCCCCGGGAAAACGACTGACTTCATAATGGTGGCCTGTGCCACTGCTGTTTGTGGCACCAGGCAGCTGCAGCACCACGTGTGTGCTCCGGGGGCCTGTGGCACCAGGCATCTGCAGCACAGGATGCGTTTAGCACCAGCTGTGGCAACTGGTACGCATGACGCAGGCTGTCAGCTCATGGTAGTGGCTGCACTCACTGTATACGGCTCAGAGGTGCTCGGGCATAGCAGATCCTCTTTTGAGTACATGTTTCGTGGCTCTGCTCAGTCCCTGCTCAGCCCCGTATAACCATACTGCACATGCTGATTTAACCTGAGATGAATGAACGCAGTTGTGAACAAAGTGAGCATGGGCCTTATTTCATCGGATATCTCAACGATCTGCCCGTCCTTGAATACCACAAGCAGAGTCGTGAGTGCGGGCCGGGATCATGGAAAATTTTAAAGTCCGTTAATTTATTCCTTACTAAAGAGCTAAAACCAGGAACTTTAGACCCGACTTTGGTGACTAATAATCAAGCACCATCCCCTTTTGCCTGGAAATAGTGAAAGCTGCAACCGTGCATAGTCAGCTTATTAAAATCGTGCATGCCAGGCAGACTATCGACACATGATTCCTGAGAGGACAATTATGTACGACAATACCAGCTTAAGTCTTATGTGTGATGGCTTTGAGGCTCGTACCGTTGAGGATCTGAAAAGTCACTTCAGCATCAGATCAGTACTTGAGCACTACCGCAGCGGCCGTCTTGCCTCATGGCTTGAGGCTCATGACTGCACAAATGAGCTGGATAAGGTACAGTCACTTGATAACAGTGACATGGTGAGCCTTGCTCAGGAACTGGGTAGAATTTTTGAAGTAACTGTTGATGAGCACAGTGCCCAAAGTGCAGCTGCCGCACTGTCAGATGACTCTGACTCAAATGTAAAGTCGTCCTCTCAGGACTCCAAGTCCAGCAGTGATGATGCCAAGTCTGTGTCCCCAGCCCCAGCCCCAGCCCCAAAAGACGGGGCATCAGCTTATGATGTTAACTCCATAAATTCCTATATCGTGGAATATGACAGTAAAATCGACAGCCTGCTTAAGTCCGGCTCTGATATGGAGACAGACAATCAGACAGTAAAAGAGCTGGCTGAACACTTCATGCCGCTGCTTAAAAAGGACTTTTACTCGGTCTTTCTGCGCCTGCTCGATCGCCGTCCTGTTACCCTTCTTTTACTGCTGTCCAATCCTGTAACCAGAACAGCATTTGTTCATGATGACAGGCAGTTTAACTGCAGACTGCGCTCAACAATGAACAATAACAGCTTTGACAGCATCATTTCACAGATGATTTACTCATCAAACCCTGACCTTGCCCCGTCCAGTCTTTTTGATCCTCAGAATGCCTGCTGCAGCCTGCTTGACTCATACATCAAGCAACAGGGCCAGCGCTCCTGTCTCAATGAGGTTTTTGAGGGCCATACTGTAGAGGCAGGTCCAGGACTTGGTAATTACAGTGACCTTGAAATTGAGCCTGCAGGCACACCATGCATGCTGCTGCATAACACCTGCAGCTTTGTTCGTGCCGCCACAGCTGATGTCTGGACCGACAACAAGGAATGGAAAGAAAATTCAGCCCGCTTCCCCGTGCTCAATGGACTTCACATAAAGAAAAAGAACAGCTACGAAAAGATAGTCTACGTCAGAGTTCCACGTACCATGTAGCTAATGGCATACCGGTTTTAGCAGCCAGCCCCCACTCAGTGCGGACTCAGCCTGAGAACTCTGCCATGGGCCATCAGCCCCAATAAACGGATCCATACCAGGCAAAAATCAAAGATTAACGGACCTGCAGGCATACTGCCTGACAGGTCCGTTTGTCTTTCAAGGAGCAGCAAAAGCTATATTGAGCTTACTGACAGCTGTATACAGGTGCTACAGAGCCATCAAAAATGTGGTGCCCATATGAGCTTTCAGCTTCATAAGATTATGTTGCAGGCATCACAGCTGTCAGGAAAAACATAACACAACGCAAACGACATTTATGCTTTATAAAATACTTTGATTGTTATTATCTGTCAGCACTGCAGTCGTTCTCTTTGTGAATCTGTAAAGTAATCTACTGTTTGTGCGACTCAAGAAAGGCTGCTGTTTCTGCTGCAAGTGGAATGGATGGTGCAGCGCCCGAACGGGTCACCGCAATAGCCGAAGCCGCACTGGCTGCAGTCAGGGATTCTGCAACAGTATGACCACAGCTTAAATATTTTATGAAGTATCCAAAGAAAGTATCACCTGCTGCGGTGGTATCCACGGCATCTGCCTTAAACGCTGCACAGCATACCGGGCTGTCATCACCATTGCCATCAGCTGCCAGAGAGCCTGATGTGCCCAGAGTAAGGACAACCAGGGAATTTGGAAATCGGGCTCTGAGGGAGGCCATCATGTCATCAGTATTATCATCTGCCCCATGACCTGACAGGGCTGCGCCCTCGATTTCATTGACTATGATTACCCGGCACTTTTCCAGAGGAATCTGATCAATCTGAGGTCCAAGTGGCGAGACGTTAATGGCAACATTAACTCCGCGTGCCGCTGCCTGCTCAACGAAGAAAGCGACATCATTAGTCTCATTTTGCACTACTGCCCAGCTGCCTCTGGCACAGCCATCAAGAGCACTGACAATTTCATCACGACTGTGAGAATGGTTGGCGCCTGCATAAAGCATTATGCAGTTCTGCCCATTGAGGTCTACCTGAATAAAGGTATGACCACTGGCCATGTCCTCACGCACCTTGAGCAGGCTCAGATCAATGTCCTCATTTTTGAGGGTATCAACCAGCAGCTGTCCGTCCTGGCTGCCAACTGCGCCCAGAAAGCGCACCTGAGCTCCAGCACGGCGCAGAGCCACAGCCTGATTAAGACCTTTTCCGCCCGCATAAACATTTCTGTCAAGAGAATGCAAAGTCTCTCCTGGCTGCAGAAAATGAGGAACTCTGTAAACATAATCCACATTCAATGAGCCATAAACCAGAACTGGAGCATCTGTCTGAGAGCAGCGCAGATTCTGTGAATTATCTTTCATCTTACCTTTACTCCATAAAACCTGAAAACACAGCCCCACAGCCACAGCCTCAGTAACTGCCATAGCCACCGCCCCTGCCATGGCCACTGCCATAGCCACAGCCACTACCATGGACCCGGCCTTAGCCATAGCCTGCACAGATACTCTTACCCAGTCTGCACAGTTAAATCACGCTCACCATACGACCAGGCGTGAGCCCATTGTGGAAGTCAGCTGTATTGACAATTATAAGTTGCGACTGCACGCTCAGGCTTGCCCATTTTCACACTTTCAATATCACCGCCCTGCCAGAGACCTGCAATTGCCATGGGCCTGGACTTCAGGAGACTGGCAATTGCCATGGGGCCAGACTGCCGAAAAACATCATGGTCCGCAGACCTGCCGCTCACCTGTATTGACCAGGGATGCTTGAGGTCTGTGAATGACATTTCTTAAGGGCATGGTCGTGTCACGGTCTGACAAGCTTTGTTACTGATATTACTTTGACTGACATAAATGCAGGAATTGCATGCTGATTTGCTATCATTAGGAAAATTCTTCCCTAAACCTTTTTGTTACCTACAAGGAAGCACTATGTCCTCAGCTCAGACTGAAGCAAATGGCATCCCAGCTAAAAACAGCGCCTGCAGCATCTTTTTTGAATACCAGAACGTGGTCATACCTGATCTTTATAAGGCCCCGTCTGGCAGAGCCGCTGCCGGCTCACCGCCAAAGCCAGACTGGGCACTCAGACTTAAAACCCTTAAGAGTGAACATCCGGGCACTGCACTGTTTGATATGGTCGATCCAGACGTTATCAAGTGTCTGAAGTCCAATTATCACAGCACCCTGCTGGGCATGATTGACGTCACCCATGAGAGCATCAAAGAAAAGGTTGAGGCCTTTAACAATCTCTGCATGGAGGACGAAAGCCTTGGAGCTGCCAGCTGTCAGCATGCAGGTCAAATGCTCAAGGAAGATCTCAGCAACTGCAAGAAAGAGGCAGATGAAGTTAAGCTGCTGGCAAAAATCCAGACTAAGACTGCAGGTGCAATAGCCTCATATGCCAACTGGATCTTTTTATACGGCATCAGGGAAATAGGCCGCCGGGGACTGCTCAACAGTCTTGAACTGTGCCCTTGCACAATTGCAGCTATCAGAACCTCTGGAGTAATACCATCAAGTCTATGGAAGGAAAAGGCCAGGGAAGAGGATGGCAAGGCAATGATTATGGACGACATTATGAGTCTCTTTGAGAGGCTTAACAGTCAAAACCAGGGCTCAATTAAAGCCGATGAACATCTGGTCCTTTTGCTTGCCCCAAAATCACTGGAACTGGCTCAGATATGCATGGATGAGATAAAGGAGGCATTCCCGGCTCTCACCATCATTGAAATACCTGAACTTGCCAAAGCCAAAAGCGGTGATCCTAACCTTATTATGCTGCTGCCACAAAGAGCCAATGGAGACACCCTTTTTGTCAGCGACACGCCATCTTTCAATGTCTCAGCCTTTCTCGAAACTGATGAGCCTGATGATATTCCCAAGTATGTCTGGGAAATTACCGGATGCTCTCCATCACTGTGTATGATAAATCCTGCACTGATAGCCCGCATGTGCAATATCTGACGCCCCCTGTCACACCAGCTGCCATACTGATTGTGGAGCATAGGCCGCCTGTCAGGTGAAGGGGCCACTGTGAGCTGCACTCACAGGAGGCTGCCACAGGGCAGCCTCTGTGGCTGCAGCTTAGTCATCAGGTCTTGCTTTCAGGGGAAAGCCCCTGACAAAGAGTAGTACTCATGCAAATCATATCCCGCATCAAAAAAGCATCTGAAACTTTTAAAGGAAAGAAGGCTGCAGACAAAAATGCAGACAAGGATGAAGCTGCAGTTGCTTCATCAGAGGCGGCTGCATCTGCTGCCTGCTATGCCGCTGCGGCTTCCTCTACAGGTGCCGCTACGGGTGATGGCGCAGGTGCCGCTACCGGTACTGGCACAGCTGCAGCTACTGCCGGTACTGCCGACCCAGAAGCCAGTCCGGGCAACAGCCGACATGCAGGATCTTTTGATATTGTTGATCTGAATATCACCTCGGTGAGCTCGCGCTACTGTGATGACTCGGAGGCTACCGCACGCTCCCTCTTTGATGATGACGGCACCTTTCTCTTTGACAACTCATATGTTGAGGTGCCACCAGAGCAATACGACCAGATTATTTCCAGCCTTAAAGAAAGGATTAAGCTTGGCAAGGTAAAAACCTCATCTGGTAAAACCATCAAAAACCCAGATACTATTCTGCAGAATATTAAGAAAGGCGGACTGAGCTACAAGCAGGTTAGAAATATTGCCCGTGCTGGAAATATTGACTCGCTGAAATTTGATATCAAAACAAATGCCGTCAGCTGCAGCTGCTCACTGGGCGTTTCATTTGCCATAGGCATGGCCTTATCCATATGGGGCGGACAGAACATCAGGCAGGCCTTTGTTACCAATCTGCGCAGCTCTCTTAATTCCTCCCTTTCCTCCATGCTCATTTCCGTAGCAACTGCTCAGGTGCTGCGCACCTCAGTTTCTGCTGTAGGCGCCGGAGCCACTACCAGTGTAGTGGGCAATCTTTATGGCAGCAGCGTAGGACACAGAGTCATAGACAGTCTGGCCTCATACTCGGCCGGTACCGCACTGAGCAGCGCCGGAGCTGTAGCTCAGGTATCTTCGCTGCTCAGAACCAATGTCATTTCAGGTGCTGTTACAGCTGCAATACTGACTGCCCCTGACTTCTACAGGGCCATTTTTGCCAAATCAATTTCCTGGCAGCAGCTGACTAAAAACATGGCCGTGAACATAGCCAGTATTGCCGGAGGAACCGGTGGCTGGCTGGTTTGCGCCGCAATCGGGGCCTCAGCAGGCTCAGTAATTCCAGGAGCAGGAACTGCTGTGGGTGGACTGGTGGGAGGCATAGCAGGTGCATTTGCAGGCAGCACTGTGGCCACCAGAATTGCCCGCAAGGGACTTGATAAAATCAGGCCTGATGACGCTCAGCTCATGATTGATATATGCCAGAAAGCCGCAGTCAAACTATGCGTAGACTACATGCTCTCTGAAGATGAAGCCGCACTGCTCATTGAGGCCATGCAAAAGCAAATCAACAGAAAGTGGCTGATGTCTCTTTATGCATCAGGAAGCAATGACGATGAACGCCTGCACTGGTGCTACAGCGACCTTGAGCATCATGCTTTCGATATTGCCTGCAAGCGCCAGCATCTGACCACTCCGGACAACGATGAGCTTGCAGAGCTGACCGCAGATCTCTACCGCAACCTCAACGCGCTGCCTATGCAGCTGGCTGCACCTGCGCCATCATCTGATCACTCCGGACAATGATGAGCTTGCAGAGCTGACCGCCGATCTCTACCGTAACCTCAACGCGCTGCCTATGCATCTGGCTACACCAGAGCCACAACGGTAACGGCTGCGGACAGCCATAACAGCTGCGAAAAGCTATTGGAAAACCTTATAGACGCGACAGTAATTATGATCGCGCCGGGGCCATTACACTACCATTCAAGTGATATCTATTTTTCCCGTAAGCATCTTTCTCGTAAGCACAAATTCACATTTGTAATTCGCATCTATTAACAGCGATTTTTTCGCCTGTATTTAACCTTATAGCTGCTTAAACATATGTCTATCAATGAAGCCGTGCTCTGTCGTTAACAGTGGTAACGGTTACAGAGCAGGCAACACACACGGTCCTGCCTGACTTAGTTAGTTGTTAGTACAAGCACGAAGGACTGAAAAATGGCTGTATATGTAAATACCAATGTGAGCTCTCTTAACGGACGCCGCTATCTCAATAATGTACAGGGACAGCTGACTACCACCTACCAGCGCCTCTCTTCAGGTCTGAGAATTAATTCCGCCAAGGACGATGCAGCCGGCCTCCAGATCTCCTCTCGTTTAACCACCCAGATTAATGGCCTGAATCAGGGTAACCGTAATGCTTCCGATGGTATTGCCTTTGCTCAGACTGTTGAAGGCGCCATGGATGAAATGACCGGCATGCTCCAGAAGATTCGTACTCTGGCTGTTCAGGCTGGAAACGGCACCAATACTGCTGAAGACCGCAAGGCTCTGCAGAAAGAAGCCACAGCACTTGCCCAGGAAATTACTCGTATTGCTCAGCAGACCAAGTTTGGCGGCGGCCAGATTCTCGATGGCGCAGCTGGCTTACTTACCAAGGGTGGCAATGGTGGTGCTAATAACTCTATCGGCAAACTGACACTTCAGGTAGGAGCCAATAAAGGTGATACCATCAGCTTTGAAGTCAATGCCATGAAGTTCTCACAAATTGGTTTGAATGGTCCAGGTGATGCAGAGCTCAAGAAGTTCTGGTCAAAGAACACTGGTATAGTTTTTACCAAGGCTGAGAATATCGGCAGCGCCATTGCTGGTTTAGACAAGATGATCGCCCAGGTAGACTCTGCCCGTGCAGGACTAGGTGCAATCCAGAACAGACTCGAGAGCTCGATCCGCAACCAGGCCAACGTTTCTGCCAACCAGGCTGATGCCCGCAGCAGAATTCGTGACGCAGACTTCGCCGAAGAGTCTGCAAACCTCAGCCAGCAGTCCATTATTCAGCAGGCAGCTACTTCCATGCTGATGCAGGCTAACACCCGTCCTCAGCTGGGTCTGTCCCTCTTAGGCTAACTGACAATACAAAACCGGGTCGCACCGTTCATCTGCGCCCCTATAAAGGCCCACAACCCTCACGGTTGCGGGCCTTTTTGATTGTGGGTGCATAGCCTCAGATGGTAATGAAATGCTGGCTCATTTCTGCGCACGCATTCGGACAGGCATATATGGCAAGACGCTCACTAAAACACTTTATAGCTTTATCAGGCCGTGTTCATTAGCTGGCCTGATGTTTTTTCATAATCTCTTCAGCTCATGGGCGAATCTTACGTTCATAGTTGAAACGTTTGCATTGCCTGCCATAGTCGATCCAGTAATAATACAGCCGAAATTTACTGCTAACGTCTTTAAGGGCAGTCAATAGTATCGAAACATGCAAAACCCCCAAATTGTAAACTTTGCATCGATATGAACCTATTGCTGTATCCATGAAATACACAGTTTATTAATAATATTTATCACTTTTATTTTTCAGAAAGGTGACAAGATACAGATTTTTTGTATATAGCCTTTATTAAATGAGCTTACAGCCCTAAAAAAGCCCGAGCAAACGCTGTAAAGAAAATTTAGAATAAACCGATTAGATATACAGCTCCGCATCATGAAGAATTGCATACTATGCTGTCGTAAAACTATCTGCGGACGCTGAAAACAAACACCAGCTTGTTATCTCGCCCTGTCCTTGTACCAGATGCATGCTGAGTATCGGCTTGACGGGAAATACCTGCCCCCTGCCTCTACTTATGTTTCCAGGATTGATGTTATGGCTAACAAATTCTTTTCTGCACCTGAGCTTCTCAAAGGTTTAACCGCTCTGGGATGTGCCGCACTGCTTTCTCTGTCTTTCAATACTCAGGCCGCCGAGAGCTTCAAGGGTCAGAAAGCTGCTATTGAGCAGTGCGAGGCCGGCAAGGTTGAATCATGTAATTACCTTGCCCAGTACTACCTGGATAACAAGAACTATGCTGAGGCAGCCAAATATCTTTCCCGTATCTGCTATTCTGATTCCCCTGATGCCCTCAGGACCTGCGCTGCTCTGACCACCATGCTCACTGACAGCAATTTTGGCATCAACGACTACGCATCCGGCATTAAGATTGGCGACTATCTGTGCTCCAAGAACGATCCTTACGGCTGTCTGCTGCTGTCAAACGCTTTCTTTATCGGCAATCACGTTGAACAGGACCTGGTACGTGCCAGCAAGTATGCACAGCGTGCCTGCGACCTCAAGGATCCTGTAGGCTGCCGTCAGCTGGCTGTAATCACTTTCTCTGAGGCTTATGTACTCAAGGACGTCAAGGTAGCCCAGCTTTCATTCAAGTATCACAAGGACGCCTGCGACCTTGGCAACCAGGACTCATGTGCTGACTACGCTGAATTTGATGACAAGATGGATCAGTTCCAGCGTTATGTGCAGGCTGAATCCGCCAAGCAGGGCGTACCACAGCAGTAACACAAACTGAATTTATCTTAAGGGAGCCCAAAAGCTCCCTGGTTCACAGGGCAAAGAAAAAGGACAGCTTCCCATTATGGACGCTGTCCTTTTTCTTTTGTAAAGTTTCATTTGCCAGTTCCACCCTCAACCATCATCCTGCCACCCTACATCACCTCATCTCATCCTGCCTCCCCTGCCAGACTACGCTTAACAACCTTATCCCAGCCATTCATCAACTGCTTACGATTATACTGTATAAAACATTTTATGATGAGATAGCTTCAAGGGCACTAGGCAAAACAGCCAGTTACATATATCAAATTCTGTAAAGCATGTTGCCAATAATCCGCCAGAGCGTACTCAGTCTATGCTTAGGCAGTCTGGTTATAAGTATGAGTACTCACTGTAATGTGCCATAGCAAGGTTGCAGGCAAGTGCACTGGCATTTTCATGGTCATTGCCACGGTCATTGCCATGGTCATTGCCATGGTCATTGCCACGGTCATTGCCATGGTCATTGCCATGGTCATTGCCATGGTCATTGCTACGGGCATTGTCACGGGCATTGGAACGGTAATTGGCAGACTCATTTGGATGAGTGCAGGCTTATTGAAACCCTGCGCTTGTGATTACAGTTTGTTGAGGAACTCCCTGTCTTTGAGAGTGTTGCAGGCATCATGCAGCACTTTTACGAAGTCATACATGACAGGAGCAGATGACGGCTGGCGCTGCAGCTGTGAGCACAGATCTACATAAAAGGCCTTCTGGCGGGCATTGAGATCACGCTCGGCACTGTAGGAAAACCACAGCAGAATATGCACAGGCGCATAAAGCAGCACCATAACCATGATGATAAGCGAGGTAATGGCCAGATACAGGTGCATATAGCCTGACTGAGGATGGGCAAGGAGCAGATAAAGCCCCTGCCAGCCGCCGCAGGTGTAGTAAATCCAGAAAAGAATCAGGGCAACGGCTGGAGGAATAACCATTTTGGCCACACCAAATACAGCTTTAACTCTGGCCTCCATAAAGACAGCCTTTAACACAGGCTCTTCCGGCCAGAGATCCATATAGGCAGCACCCTGCTTAACCCGGGCAAAAAGCGACATTCAGATCAACCTCTTACAATAGCGGGCACCTTAGCCCGCAATATGCTCAAAAACAGGCGCTTATTATATCAGCCGAGCCAGGCCAGGGCACAGCTCAGCTGTGCCAGGCCTGCAATGCTACGGTTCAGCCCAGCCTTTTCCCATCCTGCCCTGCACTTCATCCCGCACAGCCACAGGCCTGTAGCGCCGATACCTCCAGGCTCTCCATGGCTATGCCTGGTGGTCCAGTAATAAGACTTCATGACGGTCTATATCGCATGGGCTGGACTTTACCAGCAGTCACTGCAGTTACACGCTACAGTGCACTCTGCAGCTGTAACTGGAGACATCAGCGCCGCATCCTGCATAGCCGTACCGGGGAACCAGCTGAAAGGTTTGAGCCTTTGCTCAGCTTTCTTTGCATGACAGACACAAGTCGGGCTGCATGGGCCCTCTGAGAGCATTACAGGTAAAGTCAGTTTCTTGCTCACCTCATAACTTCTTATTCAGTCATATCAAAGAGCACAGCTGCGCCGCTGGCACTGTAATATGCCCTGTCTCTAATGATTCATATGGTGCAGGCTGTGCAGCACTGTCAAGTTCGTTAGGGGCTGTACGGCACTATCATGTTCGTTGGGGGATGCCCGTCACTGTCATGTTCGTTGGGGGATGCCAGTCACTGTCATGTTCGCTGCAGGCATGGATGGAGGGTGGTGCTGGTGCTGCGTTGGGGCAGTTGCTGACTGTTTTGAGATAGCTGATGTGAGTCTGTACTGTTTTCTGTGGGAAAGGGGCAATTTTCAGCATTAGTAAAAGTTATGCAACTTCTAATATGTTTGCTGTATTGACCTGTATTTACGCTGTTTGCTGTTTCCTTAGTTATTAAAATTAATTTACTAATTCATTGTATTAATTTAACGAAGGGCTGTTCACTTGGCGCTTTTGTGGGCCAGATCACAAAAGAATGGGTTACACGTAACAAATTTCTTGCTCATAAGCTTGTTGATTAAAAATTGCACAGATTTACGGAAAGTTTTCACTTGCTGGCTGAAAGTTATATTTATGCCGTTCTGTGCAATTTCAGCAAAGTGATATTGATGTCTCTTTGCATAAATTGCTCTTTACTGTGATGGACCCCTCAAAAATTTGAGAGCAATTTTTGTCAAGTTGGTTTATTCTGTATCCATCAGTTACAGACCGTCACCTGAAAAACTAATCATTGAAATCAGGTCCCCGGATGGGGTGCAGCGAGTTCACACACAGCTCGTGCAGGCCTTAATCATCAGTCTGACGCTGATCTATTTCTTCCTGTATTAAGAACGTGGCTGCATTATGCTGCCTTACTGAGCGATGGATCGCAGCGTTCTTAAGCAGGGGTGCACAGCTTTTAGGCTGCTCGCTGCCAATGAGTAAGAAAAGTTTACTTGTCTTTTCTTGCTCTGACTTCCGGCAGCAGGCACACTGCAAAATTGGAGATCTGACAGTGCCACGTTCACTTATGCTCGTACCAGCCGGCAAGGCCAATGGTTTATTCGTTATCTCACTTGGTCTGGCCAGGGCCCTCAAAGACAACGGCGTTAAGGCTGAGGTATTCCGTCCTTTAGACGTCTGCATGAACTGCAAGGACCAGTGCCCAAAGAACTATTCCGTATCCCTCATGCAGGCCATTCAGCTGCTCTCCGGCGGCAAGCAGCAGGAACTGATTGAGACCATTTCTGCCAACTACCAGCGTCTTATTCAGGATACAGGTGCCGAGGTTGTGATCGTTGAGGGTGTAGTAACCACAATGTTCGATCAGCACACCATGAATGCCGCTATCCGTGAGGCTGTAGACGGTGATATCTGCATGGCTTCCATGGGCATGTGCCAGCGCGCAATGGCTCTGGTGCGCATTGCTCTGGGTGCTTTTGGCAAGGCTGCCGAACAGCGCTTTATCGGTGGCGTTCTATTCAACTATGACGCTCCATACGATGCAGCTGAGATAAAGAAGCTCGTTCTTTCCGGTCCTAAGGGCGCAGGCGGCATGGCTGGCTGCAAGAAGGAAGACGGTCAGGGCGGCGATGGTGGTGCCCACTGCACTCCATTTGCCATGATTCCATTTGAGCCTCAGAACTACGCTTTCCGCGCCCGTGATCTGGCCAGATTCATAGGTGGCGAAGTTTCCGGTGACTGCTCCACCCGTGCTTTCGGTCTGGCTTTCACTGCAGAGGAAGCTACTGAGAACGATGTACTGGTAACCTCAAGCGTACCAGCTTCTACCAGGGCTGCCGTAGTCGTACTGTGTGGCGGTGCTCAGGGATCTGCCGGCAAGGCCACCATTACTACCCCTCACTCAGTACTGGCTGTAACCGAGGCTCTGCTTGATGTCCCTCCAATGCTCCCGGCTGACGACAGCGAGCGTGCCGAGCGTGTGGCTGCCTTCAGCGCCGGTCTGTACGACAAGGCTCTGATTGACCACTTAACCCGCTAAGCGGGGCCGTGCAACGGACTTTTCACAGAATTTGATTTAGAATACTGGCCATGAGCCCGCTTAAGGACTCATGGCCAGTTTTTCTTTAGGACATCAATAACTATTTGATCTCAGTCAACTTCACATGACCCTCAAAGATCTATAGTTAGTAACTGTTCATTTCAGGTGCTCAGCTTTCAGGCTGATTGCTCAGCTGACCAGGGAGCTGCTTCGGATGAGTACTTATCACTCCGGATTAAGTCAGCATCCTGCGACACCTGGCTGCCATAAATTAGTACCGCCCCCTTTCCCTGCTTCACAGCCGCATGGCACATCAGCATCATACGTTACAGTCGTCAGGCTGTATGTGCTTGAGTCCACTGGCTGCGCAAAGCAGCAGTGCCTCATGCTGCAACAGCTCATTGCTGTTGTCCAAGGCTGGAGCTGTTCATTGCTGCTGCGGCTCATTGCTGTGGTCATTGGCTTCAGCTTTTCATTGCTGCAGCGGCGCATTGCTGTGGCCAATGGCTGCAGCTGTTCATTGATGCGGCGGATCATGGCTGTCCTTGCTGTCTTGTACAGATATGGTCAAGGGACATAAGGACAGGGTGCCTTATTAATTTATGTCTGCGGAGTGTCCGGTCATCACTGGCGGGCAGTAAGCACCACTAAACAATTGGAGATATAAAGTGTCACGTTCACTTATGCTTGTTCCTGCTGGTAAAGCAAATGGTTTATTCGTTGCCTCTTCAGGTCTGGTCAAGGCCCTGAATGATAAAGGTATCAAGGCTGTAGTCTTCCGTCCTTTAGACGCCTGCAAGAATGCAGCTAAGGACTGCTGCTCCAACTACTCCATTTCCAACTGCGAAGCCATCAAGTATCTGTCTCAGGGTCAGAAGAGCGAGCTGGTTGAGGCTGTTCTTGCCAACTACAACCGCTTATTAAAGGACTCCCAGGCTCAGGTAGTTGTTGTTGAGGGTACCGTCAGCGACAAGTTTGACCAGCACGCTTTCAACGCTGCTGTCTGCCACGCTCTGGACGCTGACATCTGCGTAGTTTCCATGGGCAAGTGCAAGAAGGCCATGTCCCTGGTTCACCTTGCTCTGGGTGCTTTTGGCAACGCCGGCAAGGAGCGCTTCATCGGCGGTCTGTTATTAAACCAGGATGCCCCACGTGATGCCAAGGGTCAGAAGAAGCTGGTTCTGGCCGGTCGTAAGGATGCTGAGGCTCCAGCTGCCTGCTGTGGCACCAAGGCTGATGCCTGCTCCTCTCAGGGCGGTTCCGAGGGCGGTAACTGCGGCTGCACCCCATTTGCTGTCATTCCTTATGACTGCAACAACTACGCTTTCCGCGCCAAGGATCTGGCCGGCTTCATCGATGGCACCCTCGCCGGCGATGAGAATGTACGCGCCTGCAATGTAGTATTCGACGCTGAGGCTGCCGAAGAGCACGACATGCTGGTAACCAATAAGGTTCCAGCCTCCACCAAGGCCGGCATCGTTGTATTATGCGACGGCGCTCAGGGCTCTGCCGGTAAGGCCACTATCTGCAC
Source organism: Anaerobiospirillum sp. NML120511 (assembly GCF_023050955.1). NCBI lineage: Bacteria > Pseudomonadati > Pseudomonadota > Gammaproteobacteria > Aeromonadales > Succinivibrionaceae > Anaerobiospirillum > Anaerobiospirillum sp. NML120511. The sequence goes on along the minus strand of NZ_JALKIK010000058.1, from coordinate 7,370 downwards.
CACCTCCAGTGTATGGGCTGTAGTAGAGACCTTCCTGACCCTGCCTCCAATGTTATTAAAGGACGACCAGGAGCGCGCTGATCGTGCTGCCGCCTTTGCCGCCCCATTCTTCGACAAGGCCCTGATCGACTTCCTGTCTGCTCCTAACAACAAGGAGTTCCCATTATTAAGCCCTGCCGCTTTCCGTTACAAGTTAACCGAGCTGGCCCGTGCTGCCAACAAGCGCATTGCTCTGCCTGAGGGTGATGAGCCACGTACCGTATGCGCCGCTGCCCGTGTTGCTGCCTCCAGGATTGCTGTTCCAGTTCTGTACGGCAAGAAGGACGAGATCCTGGCTGTTGCCAAGGCTCAGGGCGTTTCCCTTGATGAGGGTGTTGAGTTCATCGATCCGGATCAGATCCGTGAGAACTACGTTGCACGTCTGGTTGAGCTGCGCAAGTCCAAGGGTCTGACCGAGGAAGATGCCCGCAAGCTTCTGCAGGACAATGTATTCCTGGCTACCATGATGCTCGAGAGCAATGAAGTTCACGGCCTGGTTTCCGGCGCTGTTCACACCACCGCCAACACCATCCGTCCAGCTCTGCAGGTAATCAAGACCGCTCCAGGCGCCTCCCTGGTATCTGCCATCTTCTTCATGCTGATGGAAGAGCAGGTTTACGTATTCGGTGACTGCGCTCTGAACCTCAATCCTAATGCCGATGAGCTTGCTCAGATCGCCATTCAGTCTGCTGACACCGCCCGCGCCTTTGGTATTGACCCACGCGTTGCCATGATCACCTACTCCACCGGTACTTCAGGCAAGGGTCCAGACGTTGATCTCGTAACCGAGGCTACCAAGAAGGCTCAGGAATTACGTCCAGATCTCGTTATCGACGGCCCACTCCAGTATGACGCCTCCGTAATGGCAGACGTTGCTGCTCAGAAGGCTCCAGGCTCCAAGGTTGCAGGCAAGGCCACCGTATTCATCTTCCCAAGCCTGTCCACCGGCAACACCGTTTACAAGGCTGTACAGCGCTCTGCCAACGTTGTGGCTATCGGCCCAATGTTACAGGGCTTACGCAAGCCAGTTAACGATCTGTCCCGTGGTGCTCTGGTTGATGACATCGTATACACCGTTGCCATCACCGCTATCCAGGCCGGTCAGCAGGATCAGCAGTAATAACTGTCTCAGGCAGCCGCTTTACGCCGCAGCCTGACCAGGGAAGCTTCCAGTGAGCTCCCCTTCATAAAGCCCCGACAGCCTTGCTGTTCGGGGCTTTTTGTACCTGCAAATCCAGACCAGCATCCCTTTCCGATCCCTTCCCTGTGGCCCGAGGCCCCAGCCTGCCACGCCAGGCCGTGCCACGCGAGGCTTTGCTGCTCCACGCCCGGCCACACCACGGCAAGCCATGGCATGACATGCAGCTTCGCAGCCATGATGTCATTGCACGTCAGTCCCAATCCAAAGTTCCTACGCAAGGCTCTGCAAGGTGCCATCGCCGCACGTCTATCTGTCCCAGGGCATACAGCCTTTGCCCATCTCTTTGCTTATCAGTACAGCCCGTCCATCAATTACTGTCGGCATCCAGCACGTTATGCTCAATTAAATCTGCAGGCATGCAGTCAATGCTCGGCACCACTATCCTTGTCCTTCATTTGAGTTTAGCCATCAGGCTTATCCATGAGCTAATCTTCAGCCCTTAAGAGCACTGTTTTAAGGCTCATTACAGCACGACTGACGATGCACCTTGCGCAGCACCTGATACCCCGTCTGCCCAGCACCTGACTACCCGCCTGAGCTGGGACTTACGCCCTGGCTTACGTTTTCTTTGTCTTTGCAGTACCTGACAGGCAAAATGATGCGTAATACGGGCTCAGTTATTTGGAAGTACAAAGCTTTATCTGAACACAATACGTGGGGTTGAGCACAGAAAAAGTAATTAACAAAATGGTAAAAAATGTGGAAACCGCTATGCTGTCTGCAACCGGTACTAAATACAGCATCAGACCCACGAAAAATTACATTTTTCAGCATATAAATACCAACTGTCTCACACTTACATACAAGTGTTTTCGGGTATACTGATAGCATGACAGGGATTTTTTGCACAGTTATGGAGCACATAAAGGCCCCAAAAACATAATATTTGATCATTTTTTACTGTGCTAAGACCCACAGGTCACACTCTTTAAAGATCTGTCTGTACTTTGATTATTCGCTTTATCTAAAATTTCTTCAGCTGCTGGACCTTAAATCCAATATTACCTGTGCACCCAATGGTCTTTCAGCGCATTGTAGTCGAACATCATGAGGTTAGTATGGCCGAAGTAAACGAAGTGCTACTGTGGCATAAGGAGCACTACCGGGTGATTGCAGAGGTAGAGGGCAAGTATTTTCTCTACCCTATGAATGGCAATGGCATCACTCTGAAAATACTGTCTGAAGCCGAAATGCGTACCGAAGAAGATATGGGCCGCATCGTACACTCCGCTGATCCATACATTGATCTTGATTCTGAAGTGAAGAAAGCCGCACGTACCCGTGCCGGCAGCCGCAGCCTGGTCAAGATGAAAGCCAATTACACTCTGATCAAACCAATTATTGATCTTGGCCCTATGCTCTTAACCAATGAAAGAGAGCGTGCCCATCTGCTCTCAACCATGGCTCACAACGATCCAAGCCTGCGCCGCAAGCTTTCACGCCTGCTGTCCACCTACTGGAAGAAAGGTCAGAAGATCTCAGCCCTTCTGCCTGACTATGGCAAGAATACTGCTCCGCGCAACTGCCGCATGAAGGTAGGCCCAAAGTTCTCCAAGAGCAATCTAAATCCACCACCACTTAACAATGAGATTCGCGAACTCTTCCACCGCTATGTGGTCGAGCAGATGCAGGGCCCGGTCAGCATGACCATGCGCCGCACTTATACCAACCTAATTGATGAGTATCTGCTCCATCACCCAGAGGACACAGTGGAAACAGCTCCAAGCTATAACCAGTTCCGCTATTACTACTATCGCTACGGACGTCACCTTCAACATCAGGCCGTCTGAGCGTCTGGCGCGTCAGTGCGCCTTACCCGCAGCCCTGCCATGCAGGGCTGTTTCATTTGCGCACAATCATCCCTGAGCCCGGCTTAGCGCCGCACATGGCCCATCCATCGCCAGAACTCAGTCCAGATTATGGCCAGGATGAGCTCACGATTCAGTCCGACCATGGCCCTTCCATCATGCAACTGCCTGTCCCCATGAGCGTCCCCCTACTGGAACAGCGCATCCAGATGCCAGGCACCTCCCGGCACACCCTGGCAGCACCATACAGTTCATGAGGGGCACTGAACCTGTTTTCAACATATCATCATCAGCGCAACCATCTATCCAGTCTGATATGAGGCAAGAGCAGACAACTGAGGTTGCAAAGAGGCTGGAAAAGTGAGTGTCGGCTGAAAAAAAATTGGTCATTTTCTTCTCATGGTGGTGCGCATATGTGAGCATAGTTGCAAATTAAGATCTCAGTTGTCTATTTTGCCCGCCCCTGACGGGATACTGCGCTTTTGTTCCGGAAAAGGGACTTATAATTAGTCATTCAATTTCCCTGGGACTACCATAGAGTTCTGAGCCTGCAGCCACCTTTAGCGTCTGTTTGCATCCCTTGAGCCCCACAAAGCCAGGCAATGAACACTGGGCATTAGACACTGGTCAATGAACATCAGGCAATGAACACTGGGCATTAGACACTGGTCAATGGACATCAGGCAATGAACACCGGGCCTGGATATTGAGCGGCGCCCCGCCGCCGGTCTTTGTAGTCCTGGGAGAAAAGACATAAGCTTTGAGCAGCATCGGCAAGAGAGTTTCCGAGCTCAGAGTCAAAAGCTTTGTTTTGTGTGATGTGGTGTAAGAGACGGCCATAGCCATGTCTCTGATAAACCTGGGCTATCCCTGCTCCGGCCTTTGAGTACAGTCCGGTGCATAATGCAGTGCTCGTTACCGATCAAGCATGTATAAGGGGTATGTAACAGTCAAACATTAACCTGATATCACAAGAAATACTGACGACAAGCTCAGCTGCCTAACTGCGCCCGCGCAGAAATCAGTTCTGACCAGCTAAGCCCGGTCCGCTCTGCCCCTGGAAATGCTCTTAAAGCAGGAGCACCTGCAAAGCTGACTGGTCCCCAGTCTGTACATGACAGATATCCAGTAAATGCATATGGGAAAAACATCCGGGAAAACATCCGGGAAAACATCAGGGATGGACATCTCAGCAAATACATCCCAGAAAATAAGTCCCATCAAAGACGTCCCAGGTCAGGCCTGAAGTTTTGTGCTCATACTGACATTGCAGGCAGTCTGCTTACAACCTTGGTACTGGCATAAGTCCATGCGGTCACGTCTGTGCTTTGATCTTAAGGTCCACGTATATGGCTGAACACCTGGCAGCTGTACTGGACAATCTGAAAAAAACTTTCGCTACCGGCATTGCCGGTCTTATTAGCTTTCTTAATCTGTACAATAGACCATTCACGCTGAATGCGCCTTATGAGGGGCAAGTATGCCCTCAGGCACAGTTTGAGTGCTTTTAAAGCAAAGGCCGCTTGTACAGCCTTGATACACAATACTACAAATTCGAATGCTGCCGCTGCCGGGACTGTTCAGGAGTTAAGCCCCTGCAATATCAGGCATGCATAGAATCTGTTGTCAGCCCCGGCGCTGACACAATGAGGCTGCCCACGCTCTGGCAGCCATACAAGCAGAGATGGCATACGGCTCAGGTCTCTGCCTGCGGTGAGCGGGATATCTAAACAACGATTCTGTATGTACGGTGCCACCAGTCAACGGGCAAGTCTGTATAACGCGGACAGCCCTGTGACGGACTGCCCTCTATATACAGGACATCCCTGTGACAGACAGCCCTGTACATACAGGACAGCCCTGTGACGGGATGCCCTGTATGTACAGGCTCCTGACAGTGCAGGACTCAATGGCAGATTGCCACAGATATCCCTGAATATAATGAAGCCGTGTACAGGACAGTCTCAAGTTAACGGTCTGTCAGATACCGGGAGGATTAATCATGCATGTAGTTATTGCTGGTGGTTCAGGTTACGTTGGAGGTCACCTGGCACAGAGTCTTATTGACCAGCATAATCAGGTAACCATTTTGACTCAGTCTGACATCTCTCAGGTTGCCTCCCGTCTGGAAAAGAAACACAAGATTTCCAGCAGCGCCTCAATCATCACCTATGACGAGTACAACGGTGAGGGTGATGTGCTGATTAACCTTGCAGGCGAGTCACTGGGCGCCAAGGCCATTACTACCCGCCGTCTGCCGATACTGCTCAATTCACGTCTTGATGTTCTGGACCGCCTGTCCCAGCAGATGGTACTGCCTCCGGTATTCATCCAGGCAAGCGCTATTTCCCTGTACAACGAAAATACCGATGAAGTGCAGGATGAAAGCAGCCCATGCACAGGCAGCAGCGATATTTCCAATATTGCTCACAAGCTCGAAGAGCGTGCCCGCCAACTCAATGAGCAGTTTAACTTCAAGCGCTTCTACCTGGCCCGTCTGGGCATTGTGCTCTCCCGTGATGGCGGCTTTATCAAGAAGTCATCCATGACTCCTCCTTTTACCATCATTCATGGCACCAACAAGATTCCTTTCATTGAGGTTCATGATGCAGTCAATGCCCTGCAGTTCCTTTGTCAGAAGGAAATCCCATCAGGTCCGGTAAACCTGACCTCACCAAAGCCGGCTACCCTCAAGGAGCTGCTGCACTGCTGCTACAAGCACTCACGTCTGCCGCAGATTCCTATCATCACAGGTCTGCTCAAGCTCGGTGACCGCCGTATTCAGATGCTCAAGGCCAATCAGACCATTATGCCGACAGTGCTGACCTCAAACGGCTTTGTATTCCATACCCCGGACATCAACAACGTCCAGTAGACCAGTCAAGGCAGGATAACCAGCACTGACCTCCAGTCAGCTACTACATCCATGGGACTGCATCGGCATCCCCTCAATGAAAAACAGCGCCTCAGGGCGCTGTTTTTCATTGCAGTCTAAATGTATGACCAAAGGCAGGAGAGGTCAGCAAGGCTGATTGCCCTGACGCCCCTACATAGCATGAATCACTGTCAAACAGAGTCTGGAGCCCGGCTCCAGACCTTGCAGAGCATGCATGTCACTGGGCAGAGCGTGCATGTCACAGACAGGGGCATTCTATACCACAGTGGTACGGACGACCGGGCTCAGGGTCAGCGGCAGACAAGGCCGCCGTCAGTCAGGAAGTGGGATCCGGTAGAGAAGGTGGCGTCGTTGACAAGGAAGTACACCATTGTGGCAACCTCATCAGCCGTGCCGCAGCGGCCCATGGTAAAGAGCGCATCCTCTTCAGCCCAGGCCTGCTCCAGAGTGATACCGGCCTTATCAGCCCAGCGCCCCAGAGCTTTGTCAGCAAGCGGAGTTCTGATGGTTCCCGGACAGACAGCATTGACCCTGATATTGTCTTTGGCCAGATCTACAGCCAGAGAGCGGGTAATCTGTCCCAGAGCACCCTTGGTAAGGCCATAGGCAAAGTTATTGCCCTTGCCGATAAAGAACTGATCAGAGCAGTTGATAACCACGGATCCTGATCCGTTTTTCTGCAGATAAGGCACCAGCTCCTGTAAGGTCCAGACAGTGCCGTAGATATTGGTGTTGATCATCAGCTCCAGCTCAGCTGGGTCAATATTGAGCATGGTATTGGAGCGGTGAATACCGGCATTGGCAAAGACAGCATCGATATGGCCAAAATGCTGTGCTGTAGCCTCGGCCCAGCGGGCAATCTCCTCACGACAGGTGGTATTTACATGACTGAACATGACACGTGAGGAATCAAAACCGAGCTTATGGCACTCCTCGAGCAGAGATGATGCTTCCTCATCATTAATGTCACCAAAAGATACGTTATAATCCCTTTTAAGAAACATCAGCACGCAGGCGCGTCCTATGCCTGTAGAACCACCTGTGATTGCAATTACTCTGGACTTATCCATAGCTGAACCTCTCTTAATGCCTGCGCGCTCATACCAGCGCCTCCAGTCCTCAACAGAGTCATCTCAATAAACTCATAAGAATCCTCTGTTACCACCTTATCAGACAGATACTTTACATAACTTTTATACATACACTATCTGCCCTGCCGTACCAGCAATCCATGCCAACTTGACATGCCATCGAGCCTCGCCATGTCATCAGGACATGCCTCGAACCACGCCATGTCAACAGGACATGCCATCGAGCCTCGCCATGTCATCAGGACATGCCATCGAGCCTCGCCATGTCATCAGGACATGCCGTCGAGCCTCGCCATGTCATCAGGACATGCCATCGAGCCTCGCCATGTCATCAG
>NZ_JALKIK010000057.1:0-23845 GCF_023050955.1 Anaerobiospirillum sp. NML120511 | reverse complement strand
AGCATAAAGTGTGAACTCGATCACCTGCAAAGGATAATATAGTGTAGTTTTATTCCAATTCAAATTAATCGATGACAGCAGAATTATGTGCTGTTTTTTCTTAAGGACCGAATTGTCGGTCTACATGCCCAAAATTATCTCATAATTCTGTTGACAGCAAATCCTCATGCTCAGACGGCACAGGATCACCTCGCTGCAGTCACCACGAAAATGATCTACTTCCCATATCTGAAAATATCTGCCCGGCAGGTGCCATAAAAGCGCTTATTTATTCGCTGATGCTGTTGACATATGCCCCGGAAACCGATTTAAAATAACCATAACCGTAAACTATGCTCAGACCATTTTTCTGATGCATAGAAAAGGGCCCGTGTATATGGCGCTTATTAAGTTAAGTGGCTGATACACGGGCCTTTTTATTTTTTACGGTCATATTAGCAATAGATGTCTGTTATGTCCAGAAACGGACACAACTCAATTGCTTAAAGGTGAGCAGCACAGCGATCAGTTCTGCTCTGAGCAACTGTTACAGGCCAGCAGGAGCCACCTATGAAAACTGATGACACGATCTGTAAAGATAACGCCTCTGAGGCATCCGCCCCTTCTGGAAATACCATGTCGGCAGAGCCCGGCCCGGCCATCCACCATGACACATCTGTATCCGAAGCCTCAGCTGCGGCAGACGCCGCAGCTGAGTGCCGACAGGATGCAGCTGCATCGGCCTCACAGGTCCAGAAATATGTCAGCATCAAGAATGCTGTACATGACGTCAAAGTAATAAAATACGGCTATACCGCTGACGGACAGAGGGTTAAGATAGAATTTAAAATTGATTACAGCGTAAAACCGGCCTCCAGGCTGTCTGGACCGGTCAGTGGCAGTCCACATGACCGCTATGCCAAGATAATGTTTGGCGACCCACATGTTATCTGCTCTATTTTTAACAATTTTATCTATCCGGCACTCTACGATGAGACAGGCACATTAAGACCTGTTGACTTCAGAAAACTGGACAAGGAACTTCTGAGCAAGGACAAGGCTCTCTTTTGTGATTTGCTGTGGAGTTGCGATTCTGAGCATAACTCTCGCGACATTATCGATGTTGAGTTTCAGTCGAGTGTTGATAAAAATATGCCTGAGCGCATCAGACAATACATCGATTCAATCAAATTCAACAATCAGATTATCACAGAGTCACTCAAGGATGGCCGTCATCCTATTGTATCTTCTGTCCTGATATTTACTGGAAACAGTGAATGGGACGGTCTGTACAGTTTGAAGTTTCAGTCTGAACTGGCGCCGAAAAAGCGCATGTTGATTTTCATGTCCCAGCCATTCGTATTCATCTCTCCGCAGCACTATGAGCTTAATGAGCTGCTGGCCATGGACAGCAATCTGGCGGCTGTGATTTTTGCCCTGTACAAACCTCTAACATTAGAGAAAGCTGTAGAAGTGCTTAATAAGGCCGTTAATTTAATTGAGTATCTTCCTGAGCATACAAAACGTGATTTTACTCTCTTTATCAACTATGCTTTAGGTGTAGCAGCTTCTTACATAAAATTACCAGTATATGAGGATAATCCTATGACAGTTCAGTCACTTCGTGATGCTTCCATGGAAGCTCAGATTCAATGGTCTAAGCAGCAGTATGACCGTTGTTATAATGAGGCAGCTATCATAGTCCGTGACCAGGTACGCGATGAAGTACGTGCCGAAGTACGTGATGAATTACGTGCCGAAGTACGTGCCGAAGTACGTGATGAATTACGTGCCGAAGTACGTGATGAAGTACGTAACGTGGTACATGCCGAGGACCGCGATGAGGTAATGAAGTTGATTGAAACATGCCGCAGCGAAAACTTGAGCGACACGCAGACCCTGCAGCGGATTACTGACATGATGATCGCAAAGGGACATATGCAGTCCAGCTCCAACGGTGGCTGCATTTCCGCTGATGGCAAGTGATCATGTCTAAAGGGCAGCGCCCTCAGCGTACTGATGCCCAGCCATCACTGCACTGTATTGCTTATAACCTGTGGCTGCAGCCTGTGTGGCTTTCTGTCATGCAGCAGAGTTGCCATACTGTGGGCCGGCTGGGGTCATGCATGAATACCCTGTATATGAGGATAATCCTATGACAGTTCAGTCACTTCGTGATGCTTCCATGGAAGCTCAGATTCAATGGTCTAAGCAGCAGTATGACCGTGGTTATAATGAGGCAGCTATCATAATCCGTGACCAGGTACGTGCCGAAGACCGCGATGAGGTAATGAAGTTGATTGAAACATGCCGCAGCGAAAACATGAGCGACACGCAGACGCTGCAGCGGATTATTGACATGATGAGCTCAAAGGGACATATGCAGTCCAGCTCCGACAGTGGCTGCAGTTCCGCTGATGGCAAGTGATCCTGTCTCAAGGGAAACGCCCTCCAGGTACTGATGCCCAGCCATCACTGCCCTGTATTGCTTATCGCCTGTGGCTGCATCCTGTGTGGCTGACTGTCATGCAGCAGAGTTGCCATACTGTGGGTCGGCTGCAGGTATGGGTGCGAATTATCAGAGACTGTCAGGGCTAATCTATATCCTGCTTTCGGTCTGATATCAGCAAATTTTTGAGCCATAAAGTTAAAAGGACTGCTCCTTGAATGGATCAGTCCTTTTGATTTTCATCCCTGGCCGTATTACACACTTTGCAAAGGACTGGTGGCCGATCTGATGCCACTCCCGGCCTGGGCCCATGGCATGGGCCGGGGCCTGCTGAGGTCATGCATAAATACCCTGTATATGAGGATAATCCTATGACAGTTCAGTCGCTTCGTGATGCTTCCATGGAAGCTCAGATTCAATGGTCTAAGCAGCAGTATGACCGTGGTTATAATGAGGCAGCTATCATAATCCGTGACCAGGTACGAGATGAATTACGTGCCGAAATGCGTGATGAAATACGTAACGAGGTACGTGATGAAATACGTGACGAGGTACGCGATGAATTACGTGCCGAAGTACGTGATGAAGTTCGTAACGAGATACTTGAGGAAATACGTAACGAAGTACGTGATGAAGTACGTGCCGAAGTACGCAACGAAGTACGTGATGAAGTACGTGCCGAAGTACGCAACGAAGTACGTGATGAAGTACGTGCCGAAGTACGCAACGAAGTACGTTATGAAGTACGTAACGAGATACTTGAGGAAATACGTAACGAAGTACGTTATGAAGTACGTAACGTGGTACGTGCCAAGGGCCGCGATGAGGTAATGAAGTTGATTGAAACATGCCGCAGCGAAAACATGAGCGACACGCAGACCCTGCAGCGGATTATTGACATGATGAGCTCAAAGGAACATATGCAGTCCAGCTCCAACGGTGGCTGCATTTCCGCTGATGGCAAGTGATCCAGTCTCAAGGGCAGCACCCTCCGCGTACTGAAGCCCAGCCATCACTGTACTGCACTGCGCTGTATTGCTTATCGCCTGTGGCTTCAGCCTGTGTGGCTGACTGTCATGCAGCAGAGTTGCCATACTGTGGGCCGGCTGCAGGTATGGGTGCGAATTATCAGAGACTGTCAGGGCTCATCTATATCCTGCTTTCGATCTGATATCAGCAAATGTATGAGCCATAAAGTTAAAAGGACGGATCCAGGAAAGGATCTGTCCTTTTGATTTTACGCACTTCAGGCTGGCCCGCCTGGCACAGGCCTGATGAACGGCATGATGCCCGCCCCGGCCCGGCAACTTGCAGGTGGCTTTCCGGGGCATGGTGGCATCAGGCCGGGTTGCGGGCAATGTAGGTGGTGGAGGCGTCGTGGAAGACAGGCTTGAGGCCGTTGATCTCCATGGCGCGTACAACCTGCTCAACGGTGCGGTCGTCGTTGACTGTCCACTGCTCAAGGTGCTGACCCTTGTTGGCATAGCCGCCTGGCTCAGTGGAGCTCTGAGCTGAAATGGCAGTAATGCCGTAAGGAGTGATCATGTCACGGAATTCCTTACTCTCACGGGTGGAGATGGTCAGATCCAGCTCATTATCAAAGATACGCCATGCGGCAATAAGCTGTACCAGCTGAGAGTCGCTTACAGGCATGTGAGGCTCATAGCCGCCGGCTGCAGGACGCAGACGTGGGAAGGAAACGCTCAGACGGGTCTTCCAGTAGTGCTCACGCATGTACATGATGTGCATGGCCAGAGCGCAGCAGTCGACACGCCAGTCATACAGGCCCAGCAGGGCACCCATGCCCACCTTGTCGATACCGGCCTCACCAAGACGCTCCGGTGTTTCCATACGGTAGCGCATGTCCATCTTCTTGCCGCCCAGGTGTACGGCCTTGTAGGTAGGCTGGTGATAGGTTTCCTGATAGACAGAAACGCTGTCCAGACCCAGTTCACGCAGCTCGGCATAGTCCTCAGTGTTCAAAGGCTGAACTTCCATCTGCAGATAGGCTGCATATGGCTTGACTACAGGCAGCACCTGACGGAAATAATCCATACCACCACGGCGGGAGTTTTCACCTGTTACCAGCAGAATGTTCTGGAAACCAAGCTCTCTGATGGCCTTGCACTCAGCCTCAATTTCCTCAAGGGTCAGCACGGTACGGGCAAACTTGTTATCTGATGAGAATCCGCAGTAGGCGCACTTGTTGGAGCACAGATTGGTCAGATAAAGAGGGATGTACATGTTCAGAGTGCGCCCGAATCTCTTGCGGGTCAGCTGCATGGAAGCCATGACCATGTCCTTGAGATAGTGCTTGCGGGCACTTTCTGAAATGAGGGCGGCAAAGTCCTCGATATTAAGAGCTGAACCTTTGGCCAGAGCGCGCTCAACATCAGCATCGGTACGGCTCTCAACCAGCTGGGCAAACCTGTCTACATCAAGCTTGCTGATTTCATCATAAAAACTCATTTTCTAGCCTCTATACCCGCCTTCCATGGCAGGCCTGCCCCTTTACGGGGGCTTGAAAAAATTTTCCGGACAGACAGCAACACCACCCGGCACCCTGGGCACTGCGACTGGCACAACGCCCGGCAATGCGCCAGGCTCAGCGCCGGACGCGCTCTGCAGCGCAGCCTGCAGGACGGCAGGTCCTGCCTGCGTGGCAGGGCTTTAGCAGGTATGGTTATTGTCTTACCGGCAGGAGCAGCTCTGACTGTGACTGGGGCTGCCCTTTAAGCTGTCTGACGGTGTGCCACTGCTGCACACCGTACCAGGGTTGCGTCGGGTACGACTGCAGCCTCAGTGCTGCTGCAGCGTCATGATAACTGCAAGGTCAGGGCTGCTGCAGCGTACGGGCGACCTTGATGACGCCTGACCCTCAGGCGTCCGGGCTGTGCTTTACTGACCGTGCTTATCAGTCCTTCAGGGAGTTTAAGAACTGCTCCATTGGAGAGGTGGCGCGGGCAGTTTCAAACTGAGATGCCAGACCGGCCTCATAACCAAGACGGCCAGCCTCACAGGCAGCACGGAATGCGCGGGACATGACAACAGGATCACCGGCGGCAGCAATGGCAGTATTGACCATTACAGCAGCTGCACCCATTTCAAGAGAGCGGGCAGCCTCTGAAGGTGCGCCAATACCGGCATCAACAATCACAGGGCAGCGGCACTCCTTTAAGATCAGCTTTAAGAAAGGCTCAGTCTGCAGGCCTTTGGCAGATCCAATAGGACTGCCCAGCGGCATAACAGCAGCAACACCGAGCTCCTCAAGACCCTTGCACAGGCACAGATCGGCCTGACAGTAGGCAAAGACCTTAAAGCCGTCAGCTACGAGCTGCTTACAGGCATCATAAGTCTCAATGGTATCTGGAAGCAGATACTTCTGATCAGGGTGGACCTCTACCTTGATCCAGTCAGTGCCCAGGGCCTCGCGGGCCAGGTGAGCGGCATAGACGGCCTCTTTGGCAGTACGGGCACCTGAGGTGTTAGGCATAAGGGTAACACCCAGCTCACGCAGCGGTTTGATGATGTCATCAGTGGCGTGCTCCATATCAACACGCTTTACAGCCATGGTGGCAATCTGGGAGCCGGAAGCCTTAATTGAATCAGCAAGGGCCTGACCACTGGCATATTTGCCTGTACCAACAATCAGTCGGGAATCAAACTCCTGACCTGCCAGAACCAGTTTATCCATGTTTATTAACCTCCTGCTACCAGACTGAAAACTTCAACTTTCATATTGTTCTGTAAAACGAAAGTACCAAAAGTGCTCTTAGGCACAATGGACTCATCTACTGCCACTGCAGTGCCATCAAGGGAGAACTTGAGTTCCTCAAGCAGAGCGCTCAGGGTGGTGTCCGGTGCGATGGTGGTGGCACGGCCATTAACTTCAATGGTAATCATAAATTTCTGAACCGCAGGTAGTCTCAATATCTCTCCGCCATGTCCGAAGGCAGTCCTTTCCAGACTCTGCCAGAACCTTGCAGACTCTGGCATCCGTGCCGCCCTGTGAAAGCGGTGCACGAACCCGCCGGACAGCTGCACTCAGCTGCCGGAGAAATAACAGGTTATAAAGAAAATCTCAGGGAGGGGCCTGCCGACAGGACCATGGTACTGGCTGCACTGCGGGCCTGCTCTGTAGCAGACCAGCACGCCAGGTCTGGCTGCACTGCGGGCCTGCTTTGTGGCAGACCGGCACGCCAGGTCTGGCTGTGCACTGGGCTGCTCTGTAGCAGACCGCTAAGCCGGGTATGGCTGCGGCGGGGCCTGTTGCGCGGGCATCTTTTGCCCTGCAGGGCCTACTGGGCGGCAACCTGCATGATGGCGCAGTCTGGACACTCAGGATAGGCACACAGATTCATCTTGTTCATGGTCATGTGGCGCAGGTCGATGCGAATAAGCTTGCCTCTGTGCTCCTTATTGCCAAGGAGATACTCAAGGGCAACATGAGCGGTCATGGCGGCGCAGCTTTCGGCTATTGGGCCGGTAATACCAACCCTGGTATTAATAGCGGCACCTGATGTCAGGCAGCGGTAGCAGCCTGAAGTGGCGACAAATCCTGGATCGTGATAGGCAAATGTGGCTATCAGAGCTGTATAGGCTGAAACAGCTCCGCTGATAAGGTCGAGCCCGTGATGCAGGGCCAGACGGGAAATGGTCAGACGGCTCTGAGCATTGTCTGAAACATCAAGTAACAGATCGAGGCCATCGGCAAAGGCTTTAAAGTTGCTCTCGTCGATCTTTTCCTTAAAGGCAACAACATCGCACTGACTGTTGCGCTCAAGAATCTCACGGCGGGCAGCTTCTACCTTGGAGTGACCAAGATCACTTTCCTTAAAGAGGATCTGACGATGCAGATTGTGAACTGCCAGGTCATCATAATCGGCAATGCGGATCTGACCAACACCTGCAAGAGCAAGCAGCAGTGAGCTCAGGCCACCAGCACCACCGACGCCGATAAATCCTACCTTCTTTGAGGCCAGTTCTTCCTGACGTCCAGCATACAGTTCCAGCATCTGCTGTCGCAGATAACGTTCATTATTGTCCAAAGTGGTCTCCTCGCTGTAACCTGACACAACAGAGAACGCAGGTTATCAGCCGGCCTTATGGCCTGGTGAGGGTACCTGATTGCAGGAAAATCCTGTCTCTTAAAACAGCAGCTGCTCTACATACTTATCAGTCGGCAGCTCAGCCTGTCCATGCACTTATGAGCATTCGCAGAGGAATACTCACAGGACAGGGAAAAGCTGCTGCTCTGTGAGCTTATGGCTGCAGGTAATTCATAACAGCCATATGGTGCCATGCCCCTGACATCAGAGCATATGCCTGAGGTATGTGCTCTGATGTCAGGCCTGAAAGCGGCGGCTTTACTGGCCGCAGCTGATATCAGGAAAGGCTGACCGCAACAGACTGCAGGCGCTGACGCCCGTATCATGAAGATACAGAAACAATGCGCACTGGCGACATCCGGCTCCTGCACGGGCCGGATTTATCTTTACTGCCCGGTCCTGCCGGTGCGATGTGGCTGCCGGCTGGACCGTTGCGGCCGGAACAGGACTTAGTTGAAATAAGGTACCGGGGTCAAATCAAGGTGGGCAAAAGGTACCGGGCCACGGGTTTCCTGCTCGTCCTGACGACGGTGCCAGGATTGAGGCTCGGCTCCGTAAAGCTCAGACGGGCCGGTGCGGCAAATATCGATCCACTTCTGGGTCTCAAACGCATAGTTTTCGGCTTTGGTAATAGCGGTAACTACGGCAATGGAGTCGATACCGGCATCAAGAATGTCCTTTGCGTGGTCAAGCTTGATTCCGCCAATGGCTACAGTAGGGATTCTGTCCTTGAGCATGCGGGCCTGTCTTCCCATTCTGGCAATGCCCTGAGGAGCAGATTCCATGTCCTTGGTCGTTGTCGGGAAGACATGACCAATGGCAATGTACGAAGGGTTAAGAGTCAGAACCTTGCATACTTCGTAAATACCGTGGGTGGATACGCCAAGACGCATGCCGGACTCACGGATAAAGTCGAGATCAGCAGTCTGCAGATCTTCCATGCCAAGGTGAACACCATAGGCACCAAAACGGGCTGCCAGACGGTAATGATCGTCGATGAAAACACGGGCACGGAAAGAGCGGCCCAGGAAACAGGCGCGGCGGATTTCGTTGACCAGATGCTCGTTGGACTCGTCGTCATGAACATCGGTCTTGATACGCAGCTGAATGGTCTTGACGCCCAGAGCCAGCAGACGCTCAAGCCAGGCCACGGAATCAACTACAGGGTAGATACCCATGTTGAAAGGACAGCTGGCAAAAGGACCGGCCTTGACCGGGAAGTTCTGCTCAATGATCTCTGGCATGATGTCAATGTCATAAGCAGAGCCGAGGTGCGCAAGTGGTGGACGCTTGTGATCAATGGCCACCTGAGGCTGGAAAATGCCACGGGTGACATAGACCTTGGCCAGTACGGCGGCATCATGAAGAGCATAGCCACGGGCAATCAGGGCAGCCAGAGCTGAAGACAGGGCACAGCCGCCGCCATGAGCACCAAGGCCTTCCTTTCTCTTATTCTTCATGATGAATCTGTGAGTACTGGAGAGGAAAACATCCTGAGCATCATGCTCACTGATGTTGTGACCACCCTTTAAAAGCACGGCATTGGCGCCTTGTTGTACCAGCAGATCACAAAGAGCAAAAGGACCGCCCTTTGCCTCAAGATCCTTTTCACTCCAGCCGGCAAACTCAAGAGCCTCAGGCAGATTTGGGGTAAAAACGGTTACAACCTTGAGGATACGCTTGAGATTGGCCTTGAGATCGGCACTTTCAAGATTACCGGCAGTAGCGGTAAGTACAGGATCCCATACTACAGGAATGCCCTTGAGCTCACCCTCGAGCAGATCCAGCAGTATGTCCAGAATACGGGCATCGGTAACAAGACCGATTTTGATGGCTGAGATCTTCTCCTTCCAGTCATTGACTGCAAGCTTGATGCTTTCCTTGAAAATCTCAGGCTTAACCGGGTCGATCATGGTGACACGCTCAAGGCTCTGGCAGGTCAGGGCAGTAACTACAGGCATGCCCCATGCACCCTGGTCGTGGACGGAGATAATGTCGGCAGTAACACCGGCACCACCGCCGCTGTCCACACCGGCGATCACCAGAACCAATGGTCGAGTTTCCATATCGTGCAAGTTAATTTTGTCCATAAATTGTACCCAAAATCTGTTGAAACGCCTCAGACCGGCACCGGCCCGGGCTGTAACCCCTTTTAAGGACACGAAAATCTGTTCCTTACAGACACTCCGCAGACGGCTGCAAAATACCGTCTGTTTCTCCCTCCTTACCGAAGCTGCGCCCAAAACCATACATGGCCCAGGCATGGCCTCAAAGCCGGACACGGCCCTGAGCACCAGGCATGGCCCCAAAAGGCCAGCCCCTTCTTCGGCGGCAGGGGCTGCAGGCAGTGACCTGTCCGTCACGCCCTGCTCCCTGCAAGCTCAAGCTGCGCCATCTCCTGGCTGCAGCCCGGATGGTCACCTGCAAAGTATGGCGCCATCGTGCATTTCAACATCATCTCATCCCTGCATATCCATGCCTGTCCCCTCAAGTGCCACCAGGGTACCTCCGCCTTCAGAGCGCACTCAGACCTGCGTCTGATAAGAGCTCCGGCTGCCAGCAGCCGCGCTGCAGGCTCCTGCTGCCAGCGGTCGCTCTGCGCGCCAGTGAGGCAGCACAGAGCAGCCGGAGACCGCTTTTTTGCTGCCTCAGGCAGCTCATTGCGGCGGAGCTTTGCGTGTCAGGGCACAGCAAAGGCCTCTGCAGCCACATAAGGGGCAGATAATCCTTGATGTTGTATGAGGGTGGACACGAATCGGGCAGGCCTGACCATGACGGAGGGTCTGCCTCCGGAACATGGTAAGCCTGCAGGTATTACTGCAGATATTGCTGCAGATATTGCTGCAGATATCGCCGCAGCTGTCAGCATGGCTGCAGACCAGGGGGCAGATACAAACTGCCACCAGGCCCGTCATGGACTGACGGTATGCTGCTTATGCTCTTGCAGATGATGCTGGCTGGAGCCTGATAAAGACCACGAAGATCGCAGGCCGCCAGTTCAGATGAAATGTGGAAAGAGAAAATTAATTAAATTTATTAATTATAATCGCATTTGTCCCTGTTACGGGTCACATTCCCGGCCAGATGAACAAAAATTATTGCTCAAAAGCCATGAATAAGGACTCCATCAGCCCTGGGAAATAATGAACCTGTATGACCACTGTGGCCATATCGATTCGCATGAAATCTGTCTGCCTGCACGCAGCGTCCCTGACAAGAGCTTATCTGCTGTCAAATGTCAGCCGGCGTATGAGAAAAATGCAGGTCAGGAAAAATTCATACAGCAGGCCAGACCTGCTGTCAGCTGCCGGGGAACTAAGCCCGGCTGCTCCCGAAAACTGATTTCGGGGCTACCCGGCGCCCTCAGACACCGGCAGGATCAGACCAGGCAGGCTGTGCTCCGGGCCACTGCCGCTGTCAGCAGCAGTCGGCCCTGCGGCACATGCCTGGGTCTGATGGTCACAGACATGTGCCTGTGGGGAACAGGTATTAGCCTGCAGGGAACAGGCATAAGCCTGGGATAACAGGCATACACCTGGGTGACAGGTACTAGCCTGATGGTCACAGGCATAAGCCTGAGGTGACAGGTATTAGCCTGTTAAATGGAGCCGTACCTGGCCTGCAGGCGGCGGTTGAGGCGCATTGGGCAGAAACGTGGGCCACACATGGAGCAGAAAGCTGCCTCATGGGTGTGGCACTCGTCCTCGTCCATCTGAGCACGCCATACATCGTAGGCATGCTGCTCGTCAAAGCTCAGGGCGAACTGGTCGAGCCAGCGGAATGATACACGGGCACGGCTCATGGCGTGATCCATGTTGTAGGCCTGCTTGATGCCCTTGGCAAGGTCAGCTGAGTGAGCGGCAATCTTGTAGGTAATAAGACCTACACGTACGTCATCAGGAGTTGGCAGAGCAAGGTGCTCGGATGGAGTTACGTAGCAGAGCATGGCAGTGCCGTGCATGCCGATGGTGGTGGCGCCGATGGCTGAGGTGATGTGGTCAAAGCCAGCACCAACATCGGTTACCAGAGGGCCGAGGGTGTAGAAAGGAGCCTCGTGGCAGTGCTCATCCTCAAGCTTCTGATTCTCCTCAACCAGGTGGAGAGGTACGTGACCAGGGCCTTCGATAAAGCACTGTACGCCATGCTCATAGCAGCGCAGGGCCAGCTTGCCGATATTGCGCAGCTCACCGTACTGAGCCTCATCACAGGCATCGTAAATGCCGCCCGGACGCAGACCGTCACCCAGAGACAGAGATACGTCATAACGACGGCAGATCTCCATGAGCTCATCAAAGTGCTCCCAGGCCATGTTTTCGCAGTCATGCTGCATCATGTGGGAGGCCATAATGGCGCCGCCACGGGAAACAATACCCATGACGCGGTTGGCAGCGTGAGGCAGCAGGTCTTTGGTCAGACCGGCGTGAATGGTGAAGTAGTCAACACCCTGCTTTGCCTGATCTTCAATTACGCCACGGAATACTTCCCAGGACAGAGCATTGGCGTCGCCACCAGCACGGTCCAGAGCCTCGTAAACAGGTACGGTACCGATAGGTACTGGGGAAGCACGTAAGATAGCAGAACGCAGGCCCATCAGATCAGCCAGACCGGTGGAGAGATCCATTACGGTATCAGCACCGTAGCGCAGAGAGGTCTTGAGCTTGCCAATTTCTTCATCGTGACCTGAGGATACGGCAGAGGCGCCGATGTTGGAGTTAACCTTGGTCAGGAAGCGCTTGCCGATAATCATCGGCTCAGACTCAGGGTGGTTGTGGTTGGCTGGGATAACAGCACGACCGGCAGCGATTTCATCGCGTACCATCTCAGGAGTTACCAGCATGTTCTCGCGCTTTAAGCGGATAACGCCGTCACCAAATTCAACGCCCTCAGTGGTGTGGAACTTGTTACCAAACTCGGCCGGATCGGTGATCTGCTCGAGGAAGCAGGCAGACTCACGTAAAGCTACATACTCCATCTCAGGAGTGATGATACCGGCACGGGCATACTCAAGCTGAGTCTTTGGCTCAGAGCCACGGGCAGCAATCCAGGCCTCACGTGCTTTGGCACGCTCAGCTGTGCTGTCGGTATCAAAGTCAACAATGTAGCGGGTGATAGTATCGCCATTGGACAGGCTCAGCTGGGCATATGGAACCTTGACCTCAGAGGAGCCGTCAGCAAATTCGACCATGACCTTGCGCAGTTCAGGACGCTTGAGAGCCTTCTTAGGGGTAGCCACGCCTTCAACAGTCTGGCCCTTTAACTTGGCATTAAGATGAGCTGCCTTGGCAGCTGCCAGATCATCAAAGTGGATACGGGAAATATTCAGAGTCTCACCACCGGCAGCACCGGTCTGATCCTCTGAGCTGGCCGAACACTTGGAAAATTGAGGAAAACGTAGCATCGTCTGGTCCTTGGTCAATGAAAATAAGAGCCTGATTACAGGCTGCCGGCTGCAAAGGCAGCTGGCGCATCCGGTGCACCCGGCGCCTGCCTGCTCCATACCCGGCTATCCTTGCCTTACCTGACAGACATAAAGACATGTCGTGTACAGATACCTGTAAAGGCCAACAGGCCTCAGATACCTGAACGTCCCGTCCATGGGACCAGGCGCTCCATCCCTGGAGCCCCGGCATCATCCTGTGCCGGTGGTATATGCGCTGTCTTAATCACGAAGCCAGCAGGGCAGGCCAGCATAACTGGCTGCATCAGTTCACAGCTCTGTGCTGACCATACTGCAGACCACAGAGCAATCTGCAGGGTCAGCAGTATGGTCAGCACAGCACGATGTATGTGCATCGTCTGGATGTGAGAAAAGGGGGCCGGGAGTAAAAAGTAATGAGCACCAGACTGTTCTTAGCAATGCGCACAGGGCATAACCGCAATAAGCATCATGCTCACATGGCATCACTGCAAAGAGCATCATGCTCACATGGCATCACCGCACCGAGCATCATGCTCACTTGGCATCACCACACTGAGCATCATGCCCAAATGACATCAGGGCTGGGCGCAAAGGGCACCGCCAATAAGCATATACAGCCGGGGCAGGGCACAAATGACAGGCGCAAAGGATGCACAGGCCATTTTGCCGGGAGGAACCATCAAAGGGGAGAATGCGATAAGGCGAGAATTACAGTTACTTATGTACGCTTTGTGTTTCGTTTTGGAAAGTGACATGCACATCAGCTCATACAGACCAGATTATGCACGGCAGTCATGCTCAACACGCCAGTCATGCACGGTCTGTCAGGCTGTTTATCAGGCTCATAATATTAATGGGCCCGCGATAATTCATGAAGCTCAGAAAGCTCAAACACATCAGCGTATTCTAAAGCACTGCTCTTTGAGCAATAGCCTGAAGCAGCACTCAGGAAAATATCCGGCAGCGTAACCGGAACGCAGATTTACACCACATAAAAGACAGGCTCACAAGCTCAGTGCGGCAGCACAGAGCATCATAATCTGACCTGTTGCTCAGTGATAACATCAGCAGAATTTACAGGACAGGTCCTGAAAACTGCCAGATTCTTTTACTGAGAGTCAGCCACTTTAAGTGATGCGATATCACTGATAAGGGCCGGGGTGTTCTGCAGTATGCTCATAACCATTTTGCTGAAAATGATTCCACAGTCACGGCGACGGTGGTGAGCCATACAGTGGTAACTGTTAATGGGGCAAATGCCTGTTCCCTTCGCAGGTATTATTCTTCTCAGGTTCGACGGATTTCCCCTCACCTTGATGAGGGCGGTCTCAGCTTTTTACAGCACTCCGACAAGCACACACATTATATGCACTTTTCATCTATGGACCACTGTTTTTTTGTAATCCGGCTCGATAAAAAAGCGCACCCAAAAATTTAATGCAAATTGCCCTCACCCCAGTCCCTCACGATACAACTGACAAAGCGCTCATATATGCCCTGATGCCCGCCGCCAGGCCATCTTTGCTTGCAAACCTGGAGCTGCCCAAATATGTTTTTGCGGACAAAGTTTATCGCAAACATCACCCCAAACTTCGGGAGCGGCACCCGCCTGTGTCACTTTTACCAGGACTTTTGGAGCCATGGCATCCTGCACATTTCCTGGCCGTTCCCAGCACTCCCTTTCATCCCGGCAATGCACCAGTCTCTCAGTGCGGCGCCATTCCTGGCCGGTCCCAGTGCCCCCTTTCATCTCGGTAATGCACCAGCCCCCTCAGTGCGGCGCCATTCCTGGCCGGTTCCAGTGCACCCTTTCATCAAGGAAATACAGCAGTCCTTCACTGCGCCACAGCTCCTGTCAGTTCCCTGTCCATGATGCCCGGCGCCATGGGACAAACCTGACAGCATTAGCTGAGATGAACAGCCCAGCGGGTACGGCGCCTTGCACGTCATTAGCTTATATGAGCAGCCCAGCGGGTACAGCTCCTTGGTGGTCATTGCCCCAGATGCGCAGCACATGGGCTGCCCGCCTGACAGATCTTTATGACTATGCCCCTGCAGACGGGCGCTCAGTGGCAACGCCAGCATTACTGCTGCACAGGACAGCATCTGACTTAGCGTTTCTTGACAGTTGTGGCGGCGGCTGTCTGCGCCTCTGCCGCGCGCTGGCCATGGCGATGGCAGTAGCTTCTCAAATGCACTCAAGGGGCGACGTAAAGAGCAAAGCGCTGTACAATGTTTCCTCCGTACTGTTACCGGCAACAGTGCTGTGCCCCTGCCGTGCTGCCTGCCATTACCCTGTCAGATGCTTTTGCCTGCAGGGAATGAGCAGCCCGTGGGACAGGCATGTTAATGCGCCCAGGCCGGTGCCGGCATTGCTGGGTGCGCACTGGCACTAATCAGACAACTTCTCAGGAACAATATCAGGTTATTTATGAAGCTCTTCACCTCACGCAAATTAATTGCTGCTGCTTTGTCTGTTGTCTTTGCAGCAGGCACTATGGCATCCGCTGCCAATGGTGATCCCCTGTCGCGCAAGCCTCAGGACAATCTTATCTACGGTTCTGCTCTGGAGCCAACAGGTCTTGATCCGGCCCTGGTAACTGACAGTGACTCGGCCAACATTAATTACAATGTCTATGAGTCCCTGCTGCGCAGCAAGCCAGACAGCACTGACTATGAGCCATGCCTTGCTCAGAGCTGGACCATCAGTGAAGACGGCAAAACCTATACTTTCAAGCTGCGTGAGGGCGTAAAGTTCCACGATGGCGCTCCTTTTAACGCTGAGGCCGTCAAAATCAATATTGAGCGTCAGCTGCCAGCCAACCGTACTCCTAACATGGCCTATTCCCGCCTGATCCTTGATGATATTGAAGAGGTCAAGGTTATTGATGAGTACACTGTGGCCATTATCCTCAAGCAGAGCTCCACTCCGTTTTTGAGCAATATGTCCATTTCTTTTGCTGCTGCCATGGTCTCTCCTGAGGCACTGAAGAAATACAATAACAATCTCTCCGAGCACCCTGCCGGTACCGGCCCTTACAAGCTCGTTACCTGGCAGAAGGGCCAGAATCTGATACTGACCACCAATGAGGATTACTGGGGACCAAAACCACCGGTGCAGAATGTGGTTTACCGCATCATCAAGGAAACCTCAGCCCGTGTAGTTGCCCTGAACAATGGTGAGGTCGATGTTATCAATGGTATAGACTCTTCCGTATTTGACCAGATTAAGAAGGGTGGCTCCAAAATTTTCGAGACCGAGGGCAATCACGTTGACTACATGGTCTTCAACTGCCGCGACGGCTACGCTACTTCTGATCCTGAGGTACGCCGCGCTCTGTCTCAGGCCATCAATGTTCCAGAGATGATTCAGGCTCTGTACAAAGGCTACTCAACTCCTGCTCACTCTTTCTTCCCTGCCCACGTTACCGGTTACAGCAAGGATGTACGTACCCCTGAGTACAATCCTGAAGCTGCCCGCAAGGTACTGGAGAAAAAGGGTATCAAGGAGCTCAGGCTCATGACCTACTCAGGTCCGCGTCTTACCAACTCAGCCGGTGGTCAGGTAGTTGCTGAAGCTGTTCAGGCCTATCTGAGCAAGGTGGGCATCAAGGCCACCATCGACGTATATGACTGGGCTACCTACCGCAGCCGTCTGCTCACTGACAAATGGGATCTTTCCTTTATTGGCTGGATTGGCATCAACGGTGATCCGGACAACTTCATCAAGCCTCTGGCCTCCACAGATGCAGCTTCCAACCCGGGCCTGTGGAACAATGCCGAATTTATTGAAAAAACCACCAGAGCCCAGCATGTCCCTGACGGCCCTGAGCGCGTTGCTCTGTACAGCCGTGCCAATGAGCTGGTAACTGAGGACTGTGGTGTTCTTCCTCTGTCCCACGCAAAGACCGTAGCTGCCTATCGACCAAACATTTCAGGTCAGGTCATGCACCCAATTGGCGTCTTCTACTTCAACCAGCTGACCAAGAAATAAGCAGCCGCAATCTGGCAGCCCGCCTGCGGCGGCTGCCGCACGCGTCCTGACCCGGCCGCCCCTGGCATTGTGCAGCTGCGCAGCCCCAAATAAAGGGCCTTATTCCCGCAACAACAGGGGATAAGGTCCTTTTTTTCGCCGCTACGTCATGAAGCCACTTCACCTTGCAGCCAGCTAAAGTGGCAGTCCAGCAAAAGCTCCGGGCCGCCTCATGCAGATCTTTGAAGGGAAAGACAGGGAGCGGCCCTCAATCCATGCCGCATGCCAGGATCCTTTTATGGGCTTTGTTCACTTCACACCAGTCAGCAACACATTGCGCAGGAAAATGCCCTGTTGAGGGGCGCACCAATAAAGAGCAACGCCTTATCACAGTGCACAGTCCTGACCATAAGTCAGGCCACCTCTTGATAATGTCTCCGCAAAAATCTCAAAGATATCACCGGCGCTGCCATGTATTGCAAATGGTGAATTACCCCTGTGACCGGTGCATGCTCCCTTACTTTTACATTCATAAAGCTTACAGTGAACTGCACCATTAACTAATGTATGTACAATCAACTCATAGCGTATCGCTCCTGCTGACAGTTACTCAGACCAGTGCATGTCAGCCGGTCACGGCTCCTGGCAAAAATAACGGCTCAAGCTCCCAGCTCCGGGATGCGTAGCAGACAGCTGCACCAGAGCGCCCTTCAGCATGCATGGACCTGCTGGCTGACGCCTTGCCATGCCCGCTCAAGGCAGTCACCTGGCCATGCCAGTTCAAGGCAGTCCAACTCCTGGGTGTACCCTGAGCCTGCAGTGCCGTCCCTGCTTATTCAGGCGCCAGGCATATTGTGGTACCTGGCATTGCCCGCAGCATGGGAACTGACTCTGCCGTCAGGGTCGCCAGAACAGATGCAGCCCGGCGTCGCACGTAACCCAGGTCTGATGGATAACCCGGCTGTGCCCGGTTAAGCCGCACATGCTGTGCATATTGTGCACTTGCAGGTGCCACGGGCTCTGGCTGCAGTGAACCTCTCCCAGGCATATGCCCCAGGAACTGGCCGCAAGGAACCTCTCCAAGGTATCCCCTGGGAACTGTCCGCAAGAAACCTGTCCCTGGCTGGGCCTGGCTGCACCCGTGGTGTTAAGCGGGTCTGTCTGCAAGCGGGCAAGGTGGCAGGAGCATCAATAATAAATGACATCAATGGAGATCGTCTGTGAAGAAGTTTTTCTCATCAAAGAAGCTGCTGGCTGCAGCTCTTACTCTGGCTTTTGCCGCAGGAACCATGTCTTCAGCTGCCACTGCCGCTTCCCTGTCGCGCAAGCCTCAGGATAACCTGATTATCGGCTCTGCCATTGAGCCTACCGGACTTGATCCTGCCTATGTATCTGATCTCGACTCAGCTACCCTGACCTATAACATTTATGAGTCCCTGCTGCGCAACAAGCCTGACAGCTATGAACTCGAGCCTTGCCTTGCTGAAAGCTGGACCATCAGCGATGACGGCAAGACCTACACTTTCAAACTCCGTCAGGGCGTCAAGTTCCACGATGGCACTCCATTTAACGCCGAGGCTGTAAAGTTCAATATCGACCGTCAGCTGCCTCCAAAGCAGACCCCTCAGATGGCCTATGCCCAGCTCACCCTTACCGATATTGAGTCAGTCAAGGTGATTGATGAGTACACAGTTGAGATTAAACTCAAGCAAAGCTCCACTCCATTCCTGAGCAATATGTCCATTTCTTTTGGTGCCGCCATGATTTCTCCGACTGCCCTTAAGAAGTACAACAACAATGTTTCCAATAATCCTGTAGGCACCGGTCCTTACAAGTTTGTTTCCTGGGACAAGGGCCAGAACCTGGTGCTGACCACCAACGAGGATTACTGGGGTCCAAAGCCAGCCGTTCAGAACGTAATCTTCCGTATTATCAAGGACACCTCTGCCCGTGTAGTAGCCCTGAACAATGGCGAGGTTGACGTTATCAACGGTGTTAACTCCACCCTTTATGACCAGATTAAGAGCGGCGGCTCCAAGATTTACGAAAACGAGAGCAACAACACCGACTACATGGTATTTAACTGCCGTGAGGGCTATGTAACAGCCGATCCTGAGGTACGTAAGGCCATTTCTCAGGCTATTAACGTGCCTGAGCTGGTTGAAACCCTCCACCGTGGTTTCTCCACCCCTGCACACTCCTACTTCCCATCCATTCTGGCCGGTTACAGCAAGGATGTCCGCACCCCTGCCTACGATCCTGAGGCTGCTGCCAGGGTACTGGCTGCCAAGGGTGTAAAGGAGCTCAAGCTCATGGCCTACTCCGGAGCCCGTGCTGCCAACCCTGCCGGTGGTCAGGTTCTGGCCGAAGCCATTCAGGCCTACCTTAAGAAGGCCGGCGTCAAGGTAAATATCGAGGTCTACGACTGGGCCAACTACCGTGCCCGTATGCTCACTGACAAGTGGGATCTGTGCTTTATCGGCTGGATGGGAGACCACGGCGATCCTGACAACTTCATTCAGCCTCTGTCATCTGCTGACCCGGCCACCAACCCAGGTCTGTGGCAGAACGCCGAGTTTATTGAAAAGACCAACAAGGCCCGCCACATGCCTGAAGGCGCAGAGCGTGTAGCACTGTATGCCCGTGCCAATCAGATTGTCACTGAGGACTCCGGCATCCTGCCTCTGTACCACGTCAAGAACGTAGCTGCCTACCGTCCTAACATCTCAGGCCAGATCATTCACCCTATCGGTGTCCTGTTCTTCAACCAGATGAGCAAGAAGTAATTCTACCCTGACAGGTCCGTAAACAGGTCCTGCTCACCACAGTGCAGAGCAGCAATCGCCCCTGAAGGCGCGCCACTCGGCCCATCTCCTGGGCCTTATCCTCACGGATAAGGCCCTTTTTCATGCCCGGCGTCCTGCCAGAAGCGCGCTTGGCCCGTCCGGCACAGAGCAGGCTGCGCCCGCATTGCGGCCATGGGCGCCAGGCGCGCAGCGCATCCTGGTCATACCTTGCTGACTGCAGAGCCAGGCAGCCTGCAGATCAAAGCAGCATGTATGGTCAGGCCCCATGCAGGACAACGCAGTCTGCAGTAACTGGCAGCCTGCAGGTACATGCATCCTGCAGGTACATGCATCCTGCAGGTACACGCATCCTGCAGGTACACGCATCCTGCAGGCACACGCATCCTGCAGGCACACGCATCCTGCAGATACAGCAGGCCCGGACTTTTGATGAACCTCACAAAGAGAGCAGCTGCCTGAGCTCAATGAGCATAAGTATCAGCAAAAGCTAATCTCAGATACTGCACAGCCAGTAAGATATGGATGTTGTCTGTTTAAAAGGAGTCTATTTCATGAACGAGGCTTTAACTCAAAAGGTTATTGAGCGCGCCCGAGCCGCTGCTGCAAAGGACCATCTGGCAGTTTGCATAGCCGTAGTTGATCCCTCAGGTTTGCTGTGCGGTTTTCTGCGCATGGATGACACCCTGCTTGGTTCGATTGATATTTCCATCAAAAAGGCAAGAACAGCCGTACTGTTCAAGAGTGACAGTGCCGACCTTGGCGTCAAGGCGCAGCCAGGCGGTCCGCTGTACTCCCTTGAGAACAGCAATGGCGGCCTGATAAGCTTTGGTGGTGGCATCCTGATACATGACAAGTCAGGTAGAATAATCGGCGCCATTGGCGTATCAGGCGCAGCTGTTGAAGAGGACGAAGCCATTGCCAGGGCTGGCGCCGGTCGCCCATAGCAGCAAACGGCCCTGCTGAAGCTCCTATGCAGTGCTCCATGGCTGCAGGGCAGAATTATGCACTGCACTGGCAACTGTGCCGCCCCTGTCGGCAAGGCATTAGCTCAGCGCTCCATGTGCGGCCAAAGGGCATTTAAAAGGCCTTATCCTCAAGGATAAGGCCTTTTGTATGTATACAGGGCAGTGCGACAATTACCTGTCTGCCTGGCTATGCTCTGATTTGTCGAGCAGATCCCGGGCTTAGTTAGCATCAGGGCAATGATGATTCTGCTTTGTTGCTCAGTGAAATCTCGAGCTCTTTGCCTGCAGCTGTCAGCAGCCATGTCGGCAAATGTCCGGCAGTAAAGCCGGCTGATCCCCGCCTGCATGTCAACAGCAGACGGCGCCTTTTGCAGCTGTTATCAAATATCCATATCCTGGTGGCAGCTGCCATGGCATTGGGCAGATTGCTAAGTGAGCGCTGGTATCTGCGAAAAATATCGGCCACAGGTACATCATGCCCGCCTGAAACAACACGCTGGTACACCCTGGCAGCCGACAGTTCGACACAGCTCAGTCCCACATAAACAAAGTTGACCTCATAGCCGGCAGATGCAGCCTGCTGCATGAGCCTGATTTCACCCATGCCTGTAAGGGTAGTTTCCACAGCAAAGCTGTGTCGTGCAGCAAGATGGTTGCGGCGGAGCTCAAGGGCCAGAGCACCTGCACTGCGATTGCTTACTCCCCGGTCACGGGCAATAGTGTCAGGATTGACCACCACAATTTTGCCCTCAAGGTGCTGCTTTACCAGGGTTGATTTACCTGCACCATTAACCCCGCCAATAATCCACAACACCGGTGAGCTCATGACATAGCCTCCACGCGCTGCTCGCTGCCACTGCTGAAAGAAACCAGCTCCTTACGGCCATCAGGATATTCCTTGATAATGCATCCCTGAGGTGTATCTTCCTCCAAATAGTACACGGCAATACCCCGGCCTAGAGCACAGCGCACCTCATCCCCGCCATCATCCTTATGCACAGCATCGTCAAATGACGCACTGAGCTCATCACCGACCTCAGCTGCACCTGCAGCTGCAGGTGCATGCACAGCCTCAGCCAAACCGGACTCATAACTCTGCGACCTGTCCATTTTACTGACCTCCACTGCAGTCAAGCTGACACAGCTTTCATTATACGCCTGCACTCAGGCCCAGGCCGCAAGCAAGACTGCGCCTGCTGCATATGCTGCTGCAACAGCAGCTGCGATTGTACCGTCCCGGCCCACACCACACACTAAGGCGGGCGGGCATAACATGAGCTGTCCGGGCTGCAACAGAAACTATAGCAGCACGACAGATGGAGTTTTTAGATTACAGGAAAAGACATTGCTTCAGGCGCGTCAGTATTATTACCGTTTGGGTCACTTTTGAGCCGTTTTGGCCCGTTTTTTCACAATTTTGAGCAGATTTGAGGGGATTTGGGCAGATTTGAGCACGGCAGACTAAAGGATACGACTGCAGACTTCTGTGTTTAACAGTGCAAAGCTCCCAGTAGTTCATATGGCACTTTTGCCCGGTTTTGCAGCAGTTTTCGGGACCTTTTGGTCACTTATGAGCTGTTTTGCCCTGATATTCACGATTTTTAGCAGATTTGAGGAGATTTGAGCACAGCACGCTAAACAATACGACTGCAGACTTCTGTGTTTCACAGTGCGGAGCTCCAGTGGCTTACCCAGTTGCTTAATATGGCACTTTTGCAGCCTTTTCCACGATTTTTATGATTCCGGGATCTTCAGTTAACAGACAGATGTGCTGGATGAGCACAGCCTTTACAGCAGTGTGCAGCACCTTACCGGCATCGACAGCCGGGCAGTACTCAAAATCAATGAGCGTACGCCAGTCACTGCTCAGGACTGTACGTACGATGTCAGCTCAAGTATGCTGCGAAAAGTGCCTGACTGTCTGATGGGTGTTTTTACAGACTGTCTGATTATTCATGCTGATGTTTAAGCGCGTCTTCAAGGTCTCTCTCGAAGTCCTTGATGCTTTTGACACTGGTGGCCAGAACAATGAATGAAGCCAGGGTATCCGGTGACTTCACTGCATTGAGACGGCTTTTGAGCCTGTCAGTGACATTGCCAAAACGGGTGCACAACTGCTCAATAATCAACTTGCAAACATACTTATTATGTTTTCTGAAAGCATCGGCAATGATGCCAGCTTTGGCTTCAGCAATGGCACCGGCAATGATGCCAGGAGTGGCTTCAGCAATGATGCCAGCTTTGGCATCGGCAATGGCTTCAGCAATGATGCGAGGTTTGGCCTTGGCAATCAGCTGCTCATCGTAGGCTTTCCAGCGCTCGTCGATATATACCATTAAAGACTCCCAATTATTTGAAGTAAGCCCTGGTCCAGGTCAGACAGGGCCATATGCTTAAGGTGCCGGGATGAATGCCTGAGGCTGTATGGGCTGACTCAGGAACACTGGAACTGTCATCAGCGCCAGCGGTGAAGGTGTCTTTGTCATGTACAGTTAAGGCAGCCCAGGGCTGCCTTAACTCAAGAGGTCCAGATAGACTGGCCTGATTATTCATGCTGATGTTTAAGCGCGTCTTCAAGGTCTCTCTCGAAGTCCTTGATGCTTTCGACACTGGTGGCCAGAACAATGAATGAAGCCAGGGTATCCGGTGACTTCACTGCATTGAGACGGTTTTTGAGCCTGTCAGTGACATTGCCAAAACGGGTGCACAACTGCTCAATAATCAACTTGCAAACATACTTATTATGTTCTCTGAAAGCATCGGCAATGGCATCGGCAATGATGCCAGCTTTGGCTTCGGCAATGGCTTCAGCAATGATGCCAGGTTTGGCCTTGGCAATCAGCTGCTCATCGTAGGCTTTCCAGCGCTCGTCGATATATACCATTAAAGACTCCCAATTATTTGAAGTAAGCCCTGGTCCAGGTCAGACATGGCCATATGCTTAAGGTGTCGGGATGAATGCCTGAGGCTGTATGGGCTGACTCAGGAACACTGGAGCTGTCATCAGCGCCAGCGGTTAAGGTGTCTTTGTCATGTACAGTTAAGGCAGCCCAGGGGCTGCCTTAACTCAAGAGGTCCAGATAGACTGGCCTGATTATGCATGCTGATGTTGAAGCGTGTCTTCAAGATTCTTCTCGAAGTCCTT
>NZ_JALKIK010000056.1:0-25191 GCF_023050955.1 Anaerobiospirillum sp. NML120511 | reverse complement strand
AAATACAGATTTGTCTGGCGACCATAGTGCTGTAGTCCCACCTGTCCCCATTCCGAACACAGAAGTGAAATGCAGTAACGCCGATGGTAGTGCAACGTACGATTGTGTGAGAGTAGGTCATCGCCAGGCTTAATTTTTAAATGCGGAGCGGTAGTTCAGCCGGTTAGAATGCCTGCCTGTCACGCAGGAGGTCGCGGGTTCGATTCCCGTCCGTTCCGCCATTTATCTCTCAAATGACCACCGCAAGGTGGTTTTTTTGTTTCTGGGCCTGGTAAAACCACCAGATCAGCCACCCTCCGGAAGCTGCTGCACGCAAGGGCCGCAAGGCCTGCACGCCTGCTCAGCACTGCCTGCCCGCCTGCCCGGCCGCATGGTAGTGCCGGTCAGCCTGCAACTGCCGGTCGCTGTCAGCGCAAGGTGCTCAGCCTCATCGCCCTGCTGCATAAGCCAGCTTCTTAATACCACCGCAAGGTGGTTTTTTCGTTTATGGGACCTGCAAAATGATCTGCACTGGCTGCCCGGTCCGCAGCTGCGCCGCTTCCCGGGCGCCAGTGCGGGACTGGCAGGTCCGGGACAGAGGGCTGTACCCTGTAGACTTTGAATCAGCACTGTGCACTAATGAGACAGAGGCCTGAAAAGGGGATAAAACCGGGGCCTAAAATTTGAGATTGGCTGACTTTCTCTTTAGAATATGACAGAGTGCGTGCATTGTCGTTATATGACCATGGCGGCCTTATAATTGCAGTAACATGCTAAGTCCGGACTGTCTGGATACTGATATACTTGTTTTTTGATACCCCCAGGGGTATCAGCGGATATTGCGCAAAGGAGCGTGAGGCTGAGCTGTCAGGCATATGACCTGAGGGCTTAACAGACCCTGAGCTTGAGCGTAGGCAGTATTAAAAGGAGCTGCTCCCTTGAATCAGATTTATGCCACACTTTTAAGAAGCCTGCTGGGTAATGACGTGATTGAAAGCACCCTGCAGGAAGTAGAGCAGAACTATCCTGTACTGTTTGACCGCCTTGCAGAGCTGGCCATGCCTGATGGTTCCAATCAGGAAGAGATGGTCGATTACTCACTGCATGTGGTCGATGCCTTCTTAAAGCTCAAGCAGTCTGAGATCTATCAGAATCCTGAACTGTTCAAGGTATTCCAGGCATTCTCCGCCGTATCCAACTCCTATGCAATCAAAGGCGAACCGGAATACATTCTGCGCTTTGATACGGCGCTTACTATCTGTGTAATGGCCCTGATGTGCGGTCTTAAGGATCTGGGCAGTATCACTGCCTACTCCAACTACGCCAATCAGTACATGCAGCTTATGCTTCCAGCCATGCTGCATCCTCGTTACCGCATCAGTGCTCCTAACTGTCGCTCTGTAATGCGTCTTGTAAATTACGAGCACCTTGAGGGCTTCTATACCAATTTCTTTACCCGTGCCAAGGTAGCTACCCGCTTAAATCCGCCTGAGGCCTTAAGAGCCATTCAGCCGAACATTGCTCAGGGAGCCAGCTTTGGTACTGCATCAGCCCTGCATGGCCTTGACCACAAGTCACTGGGTGCATTCCTGCCATGTCTGGGTCTTGATCACGGCCTTATTTTAGGCCCGCGCCAGCTGCTCTTCTTATGTGCCGATCAGCTGGTCTTAAACGGCTATGACTATCTGCTCTCGCTCAATCATCTGCCTAATGAGGTACTGACTCAGCTTGATGTGCGTCTGGCCGCAACTTCCAATGCCAAGATTCTTATTGATCGCATCGACAGCTACTATGATCTGCTCGATGAGATTTCCGAGGACATGCAGACAGTCGTCTGCATCAAGCGTCTCAATCCTCAGACAAATATGGTGGAGGCTTTCTTCTTCCTCTCCACCCTGCCTCAGGTAGAGGATTCACTCTATCTGATCCAGCAGGCTAATATGGAGTGTGAGATGTCCCTGGCTCAGCCTGGCTCCTACATCATGACCATTTCCCGCAATGAAACTGAGCAGCACCAGCTGTTCCTGCCACAGCGCAATGACTACAACAAATTCGTGGTCAATGTGCTGTCCTATGAAAGAGATATCTCAGCCCGCCTTGTGGGCAATGGCAATGTAAAGCCATGGGATGTGATTCTCTACCGTAACGGCTCCAATCCGGTTCATGCCATGGTCAGCCTCTTCTACTACTTCATGTCTGATGTCATAGATCAGGACAGGATTATCATGCACCAGCGCAAGCGCATGTTTGACCTGCTCGGTGATAATCCAAGTCCGCATCAGGCCCGCTCCTTAGTGTAGAGCCGCCTGAAGGTCACTGGCATGCCCTGAAGTATGAGCCCTGAGCCTCAGCTATGTGGGCCATGGCAGTATCTTCACGGTGCCAGCATTGGCCAGCGCTCAGCTGAGCGCCATACAGCTGCTCTGCATCGCGCCCTGCAGTGCACCCTGTACGCATCCAGGCAGGTAAGCCTGGCGGGCCAGTCTGACCGGCCAGTCCTGCAGGGTATGCTGTATGCCCTGGACTTACTGTTTAGCAGAAGGTCGGGCTGAGATGTTCAGTGAATAAATTATTATTGGTCCTGCCGGAGCAGCGTACTGCTGCTGACCAGGGCCCTTTTGTTTTTATGCATGTCTCTTTCATGCATTCTCAGCAGGGCAGCAGCGTCACTGGCGCTGGGGCATGCTGAGTGCTGCACAGTATGTACTGCTGCAGATGCCAGAGCGCCTTGTGTGCACATGTTCCTGGCTGCACCTGGCAATTCCCGGCCCACGGTTGCGTCGCTTATGGCGCAGCCTTGCTGAGGGCTGGCAGTTTTTCTGGAGCTGCGCGGCAGCGCCAGGTTATGTCTCCTCAGGTATAGAGCTTTTGATACGGTCTTTGTCATTGTGACTGTTGTCAGTGTGACAGGATGAGGTCTCTGATAGCTTTATCCATGGAGACAGGTTTGAGACCTGCACTGTGATTGCAGGATGATTGTCTGTTCAAGCTGTACTGCCTGAGAAGCAGGCGGCGTTTAGTGAAAGTAAAGTGCCCCCGGAGGAGAGTTGCATGGCTGGTGAAAAGAGGCTTGCTGTTGCCCATGTCAGTCTGTCACGTGGCTATCGCGGTCATGAGCGTCAGATTGAGCTTTTGATTAAAGAGCTCTCCAATCTTGGTGTGCCTCAGGCGCTGGTATGCCGTGATGACAGCCCGCTGCCGTTTCACCTTGAGGGAGTACGCAATCTTACCTTCATCAAGGTAGTAGGCTTTTCTGATCCGCGCTTTGGTGCCCATTTCAAAGTAGGCAATTCCTATACCCTGGTCCATGCCCATGATTCCATGGCCATGCAGTGGGCCCTGGTGCATTACATTTTGCGCGGCACCCGCTATGTGCTGACCTTTCGTGAAGATGATCTGACCTTAAGCGGCTTCATGACCAAGGCAGCCTGCAAGAGTGCTGCGGCCATTGCCTCTCCAGCCCGCGAAATCTCCGAATACCTGGCTGACGTCTATCAGCGTGAAGTAATCACCATTACCGACTGCGCTTCGCGTATGGAGCCTAACAAGAAGCTTGTTACCAACTTCCGCAAATCGCTCAACGGCCGCTTTGTAGTAGGCAATATCGCCCCTCTGGTAAACCGTCAGATGGGTCAGTCGGTACTCATCGACGCAGCCCGTCTGCTGCAAAGCGAAATGCCTGAGCTGGTCGTGGTCTTTGTCGGCGGTGGCGATGATATCAATCTGCTGCGCCATCACGCCCGTGACATGAAGAACGTCAAATTCGTAGGCTTCCGCCTCAATTATGTCGATTATCTCAAGGTCTGCGACGTCTTTGTCTATCCGGTCAACACCATCAGTAACTGCAGCATTGTGCTTGATGCCATGGAGCACGGCGTACCTGTCATTGCCTCCAACGTAGGCGGTATTCCTGACCTTATCAAGGATGTAACCACAGGCTTTCTTGTCGAGCCTGGTGATGCCGAGTCTATTGCCGAGTACATCAAGGCCCTCAAGGAGGACCGCGATCTGTATCATACCCTGGTCGCCAACGGCCGTAATGAGGCCGAGCTGCACAGCTCTGCAGCCATGGCAGCCGAGTATTACCGCAACTACATCACCATCATCAACAAGCCTTAGCCGCACCGCATGGCTGGCGGCGCCAGCCATGTGTGCTGCCCGGCGCAACAGCTCGGGCTGATGGCCACAAATAAAACAGCCTCTCTCCGGCATCATGTACCGGGGAGAGGCTGTTTTTTTATGGTCAGCGTCCGGCATTCGGTCCGGACCGGGCCTGAGCATGGCCGTGGCGTCGCTGAGCCGGGCGGACGTCGGCCGCATGGTCGGGCGCATGCCCGGGCGGTCAGCCCTCGAGGGGAGTGCGGGTGCAGCTTATGGCCTTGACTAGGCAGTCCTCAGGAATGACTTCAGGCTCTTCCATAATGATCTTAAAGAGCTCTACGCAGCACAGGTGCGCAAGGAAGTCGCGGTTGCGTGAGTAGATAGCGTGGCTGTTGATATCTTCCCTGAGGGCAATGAGATAGTTGCCCTTGAGATTAAAGGCCTGACCGTCCTTTTTGATATCGAGGTTAAAGGAAAACTCATAGCAGTAAGGGTGAGTGTCGGTAATGGCCTTGTCCACGGCCTGACGGCATGGCTGCAGGGAAATGGTATTGAAATTGGGAGCATGTTCCAGCTGCAGATCGATGCAGTGCTTTTCACGGCAGGTCAGGTTGTTTTCCTGAGTGTTGAGCACTGAGCAGGTCACATAGCTCTTAAAGAGCTCCTGCATGTGGATAAGCAGCCAGCCACGGCAGGCACCGTCCAGGGCGTTGACGGCCGGCAATACCACCTTTGCGGCATTGAGGCTGTCAATGAGGCTGTAGTGGTCGCGGCATACATAGTAAGGAGACACAATCTCCATTACCTGCTCAAGCACGGCAAACATGTCAGTGTCGCTGGCATCGTGACCAATGATCTTAAGCTCGATGAAAGGATAGGCAGCACGGTCACCAATGGTAATACCCTGAGGCAGACGCAGCGGAGCCAGGCGGGACATGAGGGTGGACTCACCAATGCCCATGAGAAAGAGCTTGATAAGGTGGGTGCGCGGCACAGTGCCTTTTGAGTAGGAAATGATCATTTCCTTGATGGAG
The DNA here is from genome assembly GCF_023050955.1 of Anaerobiospirillum sp. NML120511. Classification (NCBI taxonomy): domain Bacteria; kingdom Pseudomonadati; phylum Pseudomonadota; class Gammaproteobacteria; order Aeromonadales; family Succinivibrionaceae; genus Anaerobiospirillum; species Anaerobiospirillum sp. NML120511. The sequence continues at coordinate 20,077 of NZ_JALKIK010000056.1, read as the reverse complement.
CTTTCCCACATTTCCTTGAGCTCACGAGGCACTCCCGGGGCAAAGATAAACAGGGCCTTGTTCACTTTGATGGCAAAGCCGCAGGCGGTACCTGCCGGGTTGTCTATCATCACTGACCCGGCAGGCAGCATGGCCTGCTTGAGATTGGAGTGGGTCATGACGCGGCCTCGGCCGTCAAACCATGCCTGCATGCGCTCATACCAGGTGGTATTGAGTTCCAGAGGAACGCCTGCAGTACGGGCAATGGCCTCAGTGGTGAGATCGTCATTGGTAGGCCCCATGCCGCCTGTAGCCAGCACCACGGCCTCACGCTCAGAAATTTCGGTAAACAGAGCCATGAGCTCCTCAAGGGAGTCACCTGTGGTATGGCGGCGGTTTACCTGCAGTCCGGCTTCAAAAAGCTCGCGGGACAGAAAGCTGGCATTGGTATCGTCAATATTGCCGGTAATGACCTCATCACCAGTGGAAATCAGCTCAATTCGCATAGCATCCTCTCTATTGTCACGGCTTTACATCAGCCGCGATGGCTCTGCCCCAGGGCCTGCCGGGGCGGTGGGCAGTTTTATCTGCAGCCTCAGCGCCTTCATGACGGCTGCGCTCTGCGCAGCGTCACCGGCTGCCTGTCGGCTGCGCCCTGCGCAGCGTCAGCAGCTGCCTGCGCGATGTCTGTTCTGCTGCCTGTGCAGCTGGCGCAGATAGCCGTTGGCGCAGTCCGGCCTTGCTGTGCTGATATGCAGCCTGTGCAGCGCCCCTGGCTGATTACCCTGCTTTAGCAGTACCTGCAGCCTTGTGAAAGTATAACAGTACCTGACAGTATGGGAGCCAGGTGAACGATTTGTTCAGCTCCCTGCGCTTATTTATGGCACGGACAGGCATGATAACGGGGCTGTGGTAAGCTATCTGTTACAAGCTGTTTTGCTCATGCCCCTGTGGGCATGGCAGGACACTTTTATCTGTGCCACATATCAACTCTGCCTGAGTGCGCAGGCATCAGCAGCACAGTACCGGCGGCGCAGCAGCGGCAGCGCAGCTGCGCGCAGAGCCGGTGCCGGTGTGCATGCATATTGTGCGGCTGAATGTTTTGTGCGGAAGATGCAGTGCCGGTCTTTATGTTGAGGTGACATGCTCACCGTCAGACGGCAGCAGGTGCGCGCCCGTAATGGTCAGGGAGAACCAGACCGGGAGCGTCAGGGCTTTATCAAGGAAATGCCATGCCTATTAATATTCCCAATGGCCTGCCAGCGGCCTCAGTTTTAACTTCAGAGCATGTTTTTGTCATGACTCAGGATCGTGCCCAGAGTCAGGACATCCGTCCTCTGGAGCTGCTCATACTCAATCTCATGCCCAAGAAAATTGTAACTGAGATTCAGTACATGCGCCGCCTGTCCAGTACTCCTATTCAGGTCAATATCGACCTGCTGCGTATTGACAACCATGTCTCAAAAAATACGCCTCAGTCTCACCTGGATAATTTCTACAAATGCTTTAATGACGTAAAGCATCTCAACTATGACGGCATGATTATCACCGGTGCTCCGCTTGATCGTACTGATTTTGATGATGTTACCTACTGGGAGCATCTCCAGGAGATCATGCAGTGGTCCACCACCCATGTAACCTCCACCCTTTTTTCGTGCTGGGGTGTGGCTGCAGCATTTAAGTACTTCTATGATCTGCCGCTGCTCAACCGTGATCACAAGCTGTCGGGCGTCTATATGAACAAGACCTCCAACACCTACTCGGCTCTGACCCGTGGTTTTGATGATTATTTCCTGGCTCCGCAGTCGCGCTTTATCGACTTCCCAACCTCAGTGGTGGAAAATCAGACCAATCTGGTGGTACTTGCCGATTCTGATGAGGCCGGTGTTTTCCTGGCCGCCTCACCTGACCGCCGTCAGGTCTATGTAACCGGCCATCCTGAGTATGATGTGGGCACCCTTGCCGACGAATACCGTCGTGACATGAATGCCGGCATGAATCCTGACATTCCTTACAACTACTTCCCTAATAACGATCCTGATCTGCAGCCACGCTGCACCTGGCGTTCGCACTCAGCTCTGCTTTTCAGCAACTGGATCAACTTCATCTATCAGGAAACTCCATATGATCATGCATTAAGGACTGATCGCTAAGTCCTTACGGCTTAACTTGAAAAAGGCGCCCTGAGGGGCGCTTTTTTGTGCCTGCACTCCGGCCTGAGGAGCTGCGCTGCGGCAGCCGGGCATTGCCTGTCCGTGCGGCTGCATGTCAGGCAGTGCGGCCCAGTGTGTCCCTTGCAGCAGTCTGTAATCCTGACCCTGGTGCTGCGCGGTGCCCGGCAAGGCATGCTTTGCGGGGCGGGGGCAGTTTGGGACTGGCGGGGTTGATCCTGTATGACAGCCCCGGCTGCCGGGGCTGGCCTCAGTTGCTGCTGTCAGGGTGAGCTGGCCCGGGGCCGGCTGGCCTGGGGCTGGCTGCGGCGGCCATGGGGCGGTGGGGCAACTGTCCTTGCTGTGCCGGGAACAGCCGGGTATAACCGGGACTGATATGCTATGGGAATAGCATGCAAAGACTGGTAAAATATGGATTTTTTGCAGGTACGGCAGCACCCTGGTCAAATTTGTTCTCAAGGCAGGCTGCGCGGTTACGACCTGGTTTTTTTATAAGCTGATAACCTCTTCCCATACACTCCACAGTCAGGCTTCAAGGGCGATCGTGATGTGATGATGAGCTGCTCAGCATGATGCAGCTGCTCTTATGCCGGTCTGCCAGCTCAGGCAGTGATCCGGCGGAGCCGGGGCCGGGGACCGGAGCCTGGCCGCCGGGGCAGGGCCGCTACGGGCCGGGGCCATGGTCCTTGCTGTGACCATGGTCCTGGCCCAGGCCAGGGGCGGGCGGGGTGTGGTGTTTATCGGAAGAGGTCGGCAGTAAGTTTTTTTTGAGGCACAGAGCATTGGACAAGTTTGAAATAGTTGGTGGTAAGGTTCTTCAGGGTGAAGTGGGCATCTCAGGAGCCAAGAATGCAGCACTGCCTGTAATTCTGGCAACCATGCTTACAGATGAGCCTGTTACCCTGCGTAACGTACCTGATCTCAGAGATGTTCAGACCTGTTTCAGGCTGCTTACCATGATGGGCAAGAATTTCGAGCGCATCGATGAGAGCACCTACCGCATTACCGATGGTGTAACCAGCAACACCGCTCCATATGAGCTGGTTAAAACCATGCGTGCCTCCATTCTGGCCCTGGGCCCTCTGACTGCCTACAAGGGTGAGGCTGAGGTCTCACTGCCAGGCGGCTGTGCCATTGGTGCCCGTCCTGTTGATCTGCATGTTAAGGGTCTGCAGGAAATGGGTGCTGAGTTTGAGCTTACTGATGGCTATATCCGCTCCCGCGCTCCAGGCGGACGTCTGCATGGCGCTACCATCATGATGGACAAGGTCTCAGTTACCGGCACGGAAAATCTCATGATGGCAGCGGCTCTGGCCGATGGCACCACAGTGATTGAAAATGCTGCCCGCGAGCCTGAGATTACTGATCTTGCCGTGTTTTTAAAGGCCATGGGTGCCCGCATTGCAGGTGAGGGTACTGACACCATTACCATTGAGGGTGTGGAGCGTCTGCACGGCTGTGAGCACTCCATTGTCTCTGACCGTATTGAGGCCGGTACCTACCTTATTGCTGCCATGGCAAGCCATGGTGAGGTGCTGTGCCGTAATGTACTGCCATCCACCCTGGAGCCGGTGCTGGTCAAGCTGCGCAAGGCCAATGCTCTGGTAGAGGTAAGAGACAGCGATATTTACCTCGACATGCGTGGCCGCGACATTATGCCTGTTGATATCATTACCGCCCCTCATCCGGGCTTCCCAACCGATATGCAGGCCCAGTTTATGGTGCTCAATGCCCTTGCAAAGGGTACCAGTACCATTACTGAGACCATTTTTGAAAACCGTTTTATGCACGTGCCTGAGCTGATTCGCATGGGCGCAAATCTGTCCATTCAGGGCAATAATGTTCACTGTACCGGTGTTGAGACCTTAAAGGGTGCTCAGGTAATGGCCACCGATCTGCGTGCCTCAGCCTCACTGGTAATTGCCGGTCTGGTAGCTCAGGGCACTACAGTGGTAGACCGTATTTACCATATGGACCGTGGCTATGAGCACATTGAGCGCAAGATTCGCGCTCTGGGCGGTACCATTTCCCGCGTATCTGTCCGCCAGGGATAACAGGCCCCGGCCGCAGCGGCGTGACTGTGGCCCGCCAGGGCAGCAGTGCCAGGGCCGGGCCGAATGCCCAGGCCCTGGCAGGCTGTAAGAGCCCGGACCGGGCATTGTCGGCGGGCTTAGTTACGTGATGATTTGAGCTGTTAATCTGTGATCTGAGCATGTTTGATCTGAGAAATTACAATACTTTCAATCTGACTGTGTATGCACGCGAAGGGCGTGAGGTGCACAGCATTGATGATTTAAAGACTCCGGTCACTGGCCCTTATATCATTCTGGGCGGCGGTTCAGATGTGCTTTTTACCGAAGATTTCGACGGCACCGTGCTCATCAACAAAATTGAAGGCGTGAGCATTGAAAAGCGTTCTGACTGCTATCTGGTCAGAGCAGGCGGTGGACTGGTGCTTGATGATTTTATTGAGCAGATGCTCAGTCAGGACATTACCGGACTTGAGAACCTGTCCCTGATCCCTGGCACGGTGGGCGCAGCTCCCATACAGAATGTGGGCGCCTACGGCGTTGAGGTGGGATCACTTATTGAGAGCGTGGAGGCTGTCAATCTCAATGACGGCTCGCTGCGTATCTTTACTCATGATGAATGTGCCTTTGCCTACCGTCACTCCATTTTCAAGGAGCCTCAGTGCCGCTCATATTTCATCACTCATGTGACCTTCAGGCTGCCCCTTGCTTTCACTCCGGTGCAGAACTATGCCGGACTGCAAAGCTGCAGCTTCAGGGATGCAGGGGCGGTACGCAATACTGTCATTGCCCTGCGCAATGAAAAGCTGCCCAACCCACGTCATGTGGGCAATGCCGGCTGCTTTTTCAAAAATCCCTATGTTCAGCCTGAGGTACTGCACGCTCTTGAAAAGAGCTTTGGCAAGGTGCCCAGCTGGCCTGCTGAAGATGGCAGCTGCAAGCTGGCCGCCGGCTGGCTTATTGACAAGGCCGGATGCCGGGGCATACGTCATGGTCAGGTAGGCACCTGGGGTCAGCAGGCTCTGGTGATAGTCAACCTTGGTGATGCTCTTCCTCATGAAGTGCTGGCCATGGCCCGCTATGTCAGTGCTGAAGTAAAAAGTAAGTTTTCTATTGATCTTGTACCTGAGGTGCGCCTCTACGGCAAGCATGGAGAAAGAGAATGGGAACAGATCTGAGATTTGTAATGCCCTTATTAAGAACCCTCAACGAAGCAGACTCTCTGAGGATGAACTATCAGGTTCTGTGCTCTGAGCTGTCCGTATCTGTTGAGGAGCTGCAGGATACAGCTCTCAGGGCCAATGAGATAGAGCCGCTGCTGGTTCAGGATGGCGAAGATCTGGTTCTTACCCGCAGTCTTGATCTGCTCAATGCCCGTACCATTTATGAGGGCATCAAGCAGCGTGGCCGCTTTGCCTTAAAGGATGTAACTGCCTCTACCAATCTTGAGCTGATGCAGGAAAAGGACAACCTGGTATCAGGTGATGCCCTGGTAGCCGAGATTCAGACTGAGGGCCGCTCATTACGAGGCACCCGCTGGCTGTCCTCCATTGGCTCAAACATCATGCTGTCCATGGCCATCAAATTTCCGTCCCTGCAGCATCTGCTGGGCTTTTCTCTGGCCATTGGCGTGGCTACGGTAACAGCTCTTGAATTTGCCGGAGTACAGAATGTGCGCCTTAAGTGGCCTAATGATGTGGTCTTTGGTGACAAGAAGCTGGCCGGTATTCTTATTGAGTCAGTACCAAGCCCTGACGGTGAGGTCTTTGCCATTGTCGGTGTAGGTCTTAATATCCATAATTCCCAGAGCATTTCCCGCAATATTGACCGCCCATATACCACCCTTGAGGAAATGGGCTATGACGTCAGGCGCAATGACATCTGCATAGGCCTTATCAACGAGATCAAATACGCCTCCAACAATTTCCGCCGTTCAGGACTTACTCCTTTTATCGACAGCTGGAACCGTCATGATGTGCTTCTGGGCCGTATTGTGGATGTGGCTATCTCCTCCCACCGCTCAGTAACAGGCAGAGTAGTGGGAGTAAACTCTCAGGGCGAACTGCTCCTTGAGAGCAATACCGGTGGCCGTACCGCCATTCGCTCAGGCCATATCATAGCCATTCGCTGATGCAGCCTGCCCTGCTGCCCACTGCAGCCTGTCCTGCGGCCCATTGCAGCCGTCTGCTGCGCGGGCGCCGCAGTGGCGCCATATCAGGCCGGCCTGCAGTGCAGGCGTGGACCGGCGCCAGACTTTCAGTCTGCCCATATAAAAAAAGCTCCCTTATGGGAGCTTTTTTCGTTGGCCCGGCAGGTAATGGTGTAAGCCAGTACCGCCGGTGCCGGCTGGAGCCTGAGGGCGCTGCTGGCAGCGGGGCTGGCACTGCCGCAAGGCTCATGCGGGCCTGCTACTTGCGCAGGTAGATACGGTCTACTGTGTGGTTTGGACCCTTGTGCAGGATGAGGTTGGCGCGGTTGCGGCACGGCAGAATGTTCTCGATGAGATTGTCGTGGTTGACTGCGCTCCAGATAGAGTAGGCAAGGTTTTCGGCATCCTCCTGGCTCATGCGTGAGTAACGGTGAAAGTAGCTGTCAGGATTGTTGAAGGTGCTCTCTCTTAACTTGAGGAAGCGGTCAACATACCACTTGACCAGGAAGTCTTCCTCGGCGTCGACATAAATGGAAAAGTCGATAAAGTCGGAGATAAAGACCTTGTTGCGAATATCAGGATAGTCAGCGCCGTTCTGCAGTACGTTCACGCCCTCAAGAATGAGGATATCAGGGCGGTCTACAGTGATGAACTCATCAGGGATGACATCATAGTAAAGGTGAGAATACACCGGTACCTTGAGATCAGGCTCGCCGTTTTTGAGCTTGTGCAGGAAGGTCATCAGGGCCTTGACGTCATAGGACACAGGAAAGCCTTTCTTGGCCTCAATGCGGCGCTCGTGCAGGATTTTGTTAGGGTAGAGAAAGCCGTCGGTAGTGATGAGATCTACCTTTGGTGAACCATCCCATGAAGAAATCAGGTGCTTGAGCAGATTGGCAGTAGTGGTCTTGCCACAGGCTACTGATCCGCTGATGGAAATGATGAAAGGCACGCTTTCAATGCTCTTGCCCAGAAACTGCTGGATGATGGTGGAGCGGTCATGACGGGAGCGCACATACATGTGCAGCAGGCGCGACAGGGGCAGGTAGATATTGGATACTTCCTCAAGTGAGATCCTGTCGTTAAAGGCAAGGCACTTTTGCAGCTCAGCTTCGGTGAGATTTACCTGATCCTTGTTATGGGCAAAGGTTGACCAGGTTTCAGAGGAGAACTCAAAGAAAGGCGTTATCTTTTCAAATTCCTGAGCAGCAGTCTGATTGTTATGACAGGCCCCTGCATTTCTGATGGCAGAGGCAATATCTGGAGTGTCATTAGTGTTCATGATCCGTAACCAGGGAAGAAAGGAGAAGCTGAACTTAATTTCCGCTTAGAGAGGGACATCTCAACGGCCACAGCAGGCAGCGCACCGGCAGCAGGCATCGCACCGGCAGCGCGGCTGCGGACGCAGCAGCCGCAGCAGGCGCGGCCACGCCATGACAGTCGCCTGGGCGGGCGCAGCGGGCGCCGGCAGGCTGGCAGTTCATGCCTGTCCTGAACAGATCCTGAGGGCACGGACTGAGGTGAGCGGCCATGATGCTGGTCGGCTGCAGCGCAGCCTTGCAAACTGGCTGTACGGCCTTATCCGTGTTGTCAGGGAGTGAGTACGGGGCTTACAGTTGCTTACCCCGTGGTCCATCAGCAGCGGGGACCGGAGTTAAGGCGGATCTGTCAGCTGCCGGTGTCTCCGGTGCTGCGCAGGCTGGCTCTGACATAAGCTCAGGTATGAGAGCAGCCTGAGAGCGCAGTAACAGATCTCGAAAAAAGTATCATCTGCTGGTGGATGCGATCTTACTAAAAAGCAGGTGTTAAATCCTGGAAAAACAGCATTTTTAATGAGCAGGTGACGACCGTGACCTCGAGGCTGTCCTCAGGACAGTGTGCACAGAGGCAGTCAGCGTTCGGCGAAAAACAGCCATTTGGCCGGGAATTTTTTCCTGCGCAAAAAAGACCCTGAACATGGTGTCAGACTGCAGAAACAGGCTGTGCTGCAGTGCTGCAGTGTTTGCAGGCTGCAGGGCTGAAGATCAGTTAAACACGGGCCTTGCGTCCTGAAATTACCATGTGCAGCTGACATCTGCGCGGGGCCTAGCGCTCGCTGACTGCGGCTCTGACAGAGCTGCAAATTGACGAGCTTTAGAGCGTCCAAAGGGCTTAACTGGGATCCTGAAAAACAGACCTGATTAAAGTCCTGCAACAACCAGCTGTACAGTGTACACATCGACAGGTATTTTTAAAAACACTTAATAAAGAAAATATAATAATTTGCCCGTCCCCGGCAGCCATACAGACCAGGTAATCCTGGCTGGCAGTGCCCGTGGGGCTCTGCTCAGCCACAGGTCTCCATGCCGGAACCTCCCAGCCTCCGGTCTGTACTGCTCGAACTGGCCAGCTTCCGGCCTGAGCTGACGAAACTGCCGACTGCCGACTGCCCGGCCTTGCTGCCGGAGCTGAGGGCTTTATTATGGGGCCGGGCCGGGCTGGCCATGGCTATGGCCATGCCTATGGCGCTGGACATGGGGCGCAGCGGGGCGTAGGTCCCCCAGCGCCTGGTGGCATGACGGGCGTCAGCTGGCCTGATCTTTATGTGGTCTGTCTGTGCTGCCTTGCCATGGGGACAGGGCAGGGCGCAGCTGCCTTAGCTGCAGCTCTGCACTGAGCTGAGCAGGCGGGGGCAGCAGCGCAGCGCCCAGGATCAGCGGACAGCCATGCACGGCTGTATGTCCGGGCCATGACAGAATAAGCGGCAGTCGATGAGGCTGTGCTGCCGGTAATGTGATTAAAGTGCTCAGCAATTGGGCAATATCAGGGCTTTGCGGGGAGATTTGTCCGTGCGATCAGTTAAAATGAGGGCACTGATGAATTTCCGGCGGCATTTGAGGTCTAACTCATGGCCCTTAAGCTGCCGTATCACTGCCGGTTAATCGGGCCGTCGCATTTTATGGCTGCCTGAGCATTGTTATTGGCTCTGCATCAGATCCTTAGATCCTTGCAAATGCACCCCGGCGCGCACTGCATTTTGGCTCAGTAAATACAGGTCCGGCCGACCAGCATATGGTCTGGCGCTGTGTGCCGGCTGTCAGCTCATGGCCGGGACGGTGCAGGCTGCTGGCCGCACCCGTGCAGGGCGGCATGCCAGGATGGAACTGCGGCTGCCGCTGCGGCTGCAGCTGCCGACAGGGGATGGTGCTGCAGGGGCAGCAGGGTACGGTATGGAATTTATCATCAGGCCTGCGCAGGGTCTGGGCCAGGGCCGGGAGCGCAGCACAACAGGCACGCACTTTAGTTATCAGGGCGGAGAAATATGACTCAGAGTATTTTTGAGCAGCACGATATCTTGGACAGGCTCTTTGATGAGCTCAAGCGCAGCTATCAGGAGGGCGCAACAGCCGGCTATGAACAGCTGCTGACCGTTGCTCCTGCTCTTACAGCTGAAGAGTATGAGCTGGTTATTGAGCGCTTTACAGGATATATGCGCAATCAGGAGCTGCTTGCCATCAAGGAGCAGGAAAAGGAACTGCGTGAGCAGATTCCTTTTGTTCCTGAGAGCATCAGCTCAGGTCTGCTTTCTCTGGAGCAGCAGTTCTTCAGAAGCTTCAGCCGTTTCCTTGTGGAGCGTGACCGCAAGATTGCCCGCGCTGCCAGCGCAGCCATGGACGAAGTGCGCTCAGGACGTACCACTCTTGAAGAGGAAATCAAGGGACGCTCTGCGGCCTATGAAGAGCGCATTGCCGCCCTTGAAGCGGCTCTGGCCCTCAAAGAAGAGCAGCTTACAGCCGCCATGGCAGAAGCTGAACAGGCCCGTGCCGGACAGCGCGCCTGTGCTGCCGATCTGGACCGCCTGACTCTTGAGGATGAGGGCCTTGAGCTGCTGCGTGCTCTGACCATGGAAAATGGTCTTGCTGCCCTGCAGGGCCTGCCTTACAACCGTACCCTCAACTCCTGCCTGAGCTCAGTGTTTGAGCTTATGGAGGGTCTTGATGACAGCCACAGACAGATTATCTACAAACTGCTTTATAAAGTAGAAAATCTTGCAGCTGTAGCACGCTCACTTGGCTATAACCTCAAAGATCAGTGCCGCACTCTTACAGATGCCGATGGTGCCCGTCATGCTCTGGCAACAGCCGATGCTGCCTGGGAGGCAGCAGGTCTGACCGCACGCGCTGCCGGCCGTGACTCGGGTCTTAGCGGCAGCGCCCTTGATGAGGCGGTTAACAAGGCTGCCCTTGCTGCCCGTGAGGCGGCTTTTGCAGCAGCTCTGGCCTCACGTGGCAGCAGCGCCATGCCGCTGCCGCCACTGAGCGCCCCGGCTGCCGCTCCATCTGCAGCTGCAGCCCCGGCTGCTGAGTCAGCTGCTGACAGTGTGGCATCAGGTGCGGGCGCAGCCCACAGTGATGCTGCCGCAGCTGCACCGGCTGCCTCTGGCATTGCACCGGCTGACCCTGGCGTTGCGCAGCTTTCCGAGCAGGAGGCCGCACTGGCTGCACTCAAGGAGCGCTATAAGAATATCGAGCAGCTGGGTGCTGATGAAAGCTACACAGGTGAGGATGATGACGATGGTCCAGGTCTGAGCCCTGAGACTGCCAGTGCCCTGCGTACTGTCGCTGCAGCCTCTGCTGCCCCTGGTGGAGTAAATACCCCGGCATCAATGGCTGAGCTGCTGGCCGCCGCCAGCAGGATGAGCACTCCTGCTCAGTCAGTAGCCGCTGTAGCCGGTCATGCCCTCGAGCAGGCTGCCACTGTGGCCGGTGTCCCGGCCAGCAATGCAGGCGCAGCAGCCGGCGCTGCAGGTGCTGGAGCCACTGGAGGTGCCGTCGGCGCCGCAGGTGAAGGCGCAGCTCAGGCGGCAGCAGTGGCAGCACCGGTTTTAGGTGAAGTTGCCCTTACTGCCATTCAGCAGCGTACTGTTGATGCTCTGGTTCCGGTAGCTGCATCAGTTCTTGAGGGCCGTACCTTAAGCTCACTTACTTCCTTTGATATTGAAAAGGCAGTGGAAAAGGCCCGTGATGCCGGCATTGTCGATCAGTATCAGACCTCAGCTGCCCGCCGTCTGATTATCAAACTGCTCTTTACCGGTCCGGACAAGGTAAGACTTGCTGACTTCTCAGGCAATAACGATGACTTTATCGACTCTCTGCCTGATGACTCAGCAAAGGTATTTGCCCGTACCGTACTGTCATGGGCTGAGCCTGGCACAGTGACATCACCACTGGCAGGCAGCACTTCAGCCCTGCCACCGGGCAGCCCGCTCAACTCAGTGCTTGAGGCTCTGTCAGGAGCCACCGGTGCAGGGTCAGCTGGCGGCACAGCTGCGGCGGCTGCAGCATCCGCTGCCACTGCCGGTGTCGCCAGTGCCACCGGAGTCAAGGAAAGCCCGGTAGAGCTGCTTAACAGCTCCTCACCAAAGGCTCTGCCACGAGATGAGGGCACCCTGGTAAGGGAAATCAGCTCAGAGAAGGGCAATGTTGATATTGCAGCCTTTGCTGAGGCCAGTGCCCGTATTGCCTCTCTGGCTCCGCTGCTCAATGAAGCCGGTCGTGAACTGCGTCAGGTGCAAAAAGAGCTTGAGGCTGATCTGGATAAGAACCTCAAGGATGGAGCCAGCCGCTTTGGTGCTGACAGCTCTGCCTCAGGTGGAGCTGAGAGCTCGGACAGTTCAGTATCAGATGAGGGCGGCAGCTCTGCTACTGTAGAGATTGCCTCTGTAGCCAAGGATGTACTTAAGGTAGCATCCGAGCTGCAGCGCTCTGGTGACCGTTCCCGCAGTGATCGCAAGTTCTCGATTTTTGACAGCTCTGCGCCTTCTGACAAGACCGGTACTACTGTCTTTGGTGTAGGTAATGACTCAGCTGACAGTATCAGAGCCGAGGCCATGGCCTCAGCTCAGGAACGCTCAGCCTCAGAGGATGATCTCGATGATGATGATGATCTTGAGGACTTCATTGGCGGCAATATCAGAGAGGCTGACAGCAGCGATGCCGGTATTCCTGAACTGCTCTCCTCAGTAAAGGGTACATCATCAGCAAGGGGCGCTGATGCCTCCGCTGCACACAGCTCAGCAGGCAGTCAGACCCAGGGATCAGGTAACGCCTCCGGTGCTCCTGGAGCAGGCGCAGCTGCCAGCTCTGGCGTATCAGGGGCCACAGCCGGTCCTCTTAGTCTGCAGTCGCGTACTCAGACCACTCCGCTTGGCACCACCAATATCATCAGAACCTCAACCCTTGCTGATGAGATTGCTTCACGCAAGGCCGCCATCAGTGCAGCTGAGCACAGCCGTGACAGTCTGACGGCAGCGGATCTGGAGAACACTTTCCGCTCCAAGGACATCAAGACGGCCATTGCAGCCAGTGCCTCAGTACCGGCAGGTGGTGACCGTCGCCCTGGTGAGGAAGTCTCTCAGTATGATGTGGCCTTTGCTGCCGCCGCAGCAGCCCGCAATGCCCGTCAGGACAATGAGGGCTCTACCATTGTAGTCAGCACCCCACAGCCATCAGCTGACAGTGATGCCGTATCCGGAGCTGCCATTCTTGGTGCAGGTCAGGGGGCATCCGCTGCTGCAGCCTCAGGCGCCGTTGTCGGCGCAACTGCGGCCGGCGCAGGTGCTGCCCTGGTGCCTGATGAGAAACTGTTCAGAATCCGTAACGGACTGAACGAAGATAACCGTCGCCGCTTTGAGCTCTTATGCCAGATTATCGATAAGAAGCTCAAGGAGCGTATCGAGCAGCTGCGATCCCTGCTGTCATCCTCGGCATCAGGTGGTCCTGAGTCTGAGGTGAAGCTCAAGGATATTGAGTTCTTCTACAAGTCCTGCATCTCATCACTTGATGCTCAGGGACTGCTCTCTGATGATCTCAAGGCTGCTCTCTTTGAGAAGATGGACTATGACATCAAAACCTGTTCAGATGGCATGGCCACAGGTGCCGGAGCTCCCAGGCAACCTTATATTCAGAGCTCTGACCAGTCCGCTGCCACTGTTTTAAATCAGGACAGTTCAGAGTTATCAGGCAGCACAGCCGGCGCACAGAGCAACGATACCAGGGGCGCCCCATCCACAGCAAATTCAGGCGCCTCACCTGACGGCTTTCCCAGTAAAGAACAGCTGACAGGCGCAGCTGCTCAGCAGAGCCAGAACGCAGCCGTCGCCCAGAGCCAGGGCGCAGCTGCCCAGGGCCAGGTCGTTGATGCCGGGCAGGGCCCGGGCGCGGCTGCCCAGGGCAGTGAGGACCAGGATGAGCCAGCTCACAGCGGATCAGCCACAGCTGAGCATGCAGCGGCCGGCACTGATGGCGATGCCAGTATCCAGCCTGAAATCATGACTGTTGATACTGAGCAGTCTGAAGACAGAAAGCTCAACATGTCTCCGGCCCCTCACTTCAGTCTGGTAGCTTCCAATGAGGCAGCTCCAGGTGAGAGCAATACCCTGACGGCAGCTGATGATCACAAGGATAGCAAGTCAGCTTCCCTTAACTGGTCTGAAGACAGTGCTCAGGGTGATGACAGTGAACTGTCTCTGGCTGCACGTGACGACAGCGATGACAGTAGGCCTCAGTTAGAGCCTGTATCTGCAAGTGAGCATGCTGACAGCTCTGCTGCTGAAAACAGCGGTGCTGAGGGGGCGACTGATAAGCTCAGTGGCGTAACTTTCTCCAGCCTCGACGGCTTTGAGCAGGGCGAAAAGTACGCCTGGAAGGGCGATGAGGCTGAGCAGCAGACATCTGCTCAGCAGGCAGCACCTCAGGCAGCATCTCAGATGGCTGCAGCCGAGACTGACGCTGGTAGTGCAGCGGCTGATGGTGCCGCACCTGCAGAGCAGGGCGAGGCACTGCCAGATGAGGTAGTGGCTGCCGCAGCTGTTCCTGGTGACGTGGCTGTCGATGAAAAGACTGCTCAGGCCGAGGCTCATTCAGATGCCGCTCATGCTGAGATGGTAAGACGTCTGGGTCAGGGCATTGGCTCTGATGAGCAGGGCAATGCTGAGAGCGGCGCTCACAGTGGCAGCAATGCACTGAGCGGTGAGCATAGCACTCAGGGCATACCAGCTGAGCCTCAGTTCCAGGAGACAGTGGAGATTACTCCGGCTCCTGAGGGCTGTCATGATGGCAATTACTCTCTTGAGAGTGTTCAGATGTCATCAGGCAGTACTCTGGGCGGTGCTCCGGGCAATACCGTCAGCCATGGTGGTGCTCTGAGCGGTGGCAACAGCAGCAGTGACGCTACTGGCAGAACAGGGCCTGGCAAGGTAACAGGTGGTGGCAGTGCAGCAGCTGACATGAGCTCAAGGATCAGGCCGGGCTCTCAGGGTGTTATTACCTCGGATGATGGTGTGCTGCCTATTACTCCTGCCAGTGCCTATAAGAGCCCTGAGGAGGAGAAGGCCAGTGAACCGCCTGAGTCCTACAGTAACAGTGATAACTCTGCTTTTGGCTTTGGTGATGGACTGTGCTCTGTCTATGGCTATCCAAGCCAGGCCTCTTTTGTCTTCCATGAGGGAGTATCAGAGCCAGGTGAGGATGATGACAGCATGGAGGCTGATGACAGCATGGAAGATGTCCTCCAGGGGCAGGCCAGCCAGGGTAATGATCAGAGCAATGACTCCAGCAACAAAAGTGAGTCTTAACTGACTGTGCTGTAATTTCCTTATAAGCGCCTGTGCGGACGGTCAGTCCGCACAGGCGCTGTCATATCATGGCTCTGATTCTTTAAATTACCCTTTGTACAATGATGGCTATGGCTGCGCCGCAGCCAGGTGGCGGGCCAGGCCGGGCTGCGCCGCAGCCAGCCAGGCTCAGCGCGTCGCTGAGCCTGGCTGCCCGTCGGGGCTGCCGCCCGTCATGGCAGTCAGAGCTCTTCTTCTCTGCCCTTGTGTTCCTGTTAAATGTCATGAAGAACTTTTTTGATTCCATGCTCAACGGCCTTTATGAGCTGGGCGCCTGCCCTGTAATCATGCTTGATGCTCAGGGGCGGGCGCTGTTTAAGCGTCTGCCGGCTGGAACTGAGTATGAGCAGGCTGTACAAAGCCAGCTTTTCAACGACACTCTGGCAATGGTGCGTTCGCGCAGTGACCCGGTAAGGCTGACCCGTGAGCAGCCATCTGGTGGCTATCTGCTCCCTGATCTCTCTGCCGTTATAGTGGGACCGCTGCCTGATGAGCGCAATCAGCAGACAGCCGCTCTGCGTCGCAGTGCAGTTAACACTCAGCTCGACAGTCTTGCCTTTGCAGCCCGCCGTCTGATTGCAGCCCTGACTCCGCTTGAGAGCAGGCCAGGTGAAGATATATTCAGCGAACTTGATCCTGTGCGTCATGTCATGCCCCGCTGGGAAGATGTGGTGCCTGATGACCGTCCGCACAGCTCCTACCTTTTTGAACTGAGAGCCTTGGATGCAGTAACCGTTGGAGACCCTGAGGCCTACATGAAGGTACAGAACTCCAGCCGTAATGGTCAGAACGGTACTCTGGGGTATACAGCACTGCGCGCCTCCCAGAATCTGGCCATATGCGGCCTGGTGCTCAACTCAAGAGCGGCCATTGCCGGTGGACTGAGTGTAGAGCAGGCCTATACCATTGCTGACTGGCTGATTCTGGGTATTGAAAACTGCCGTACTCCTGAAGAGGCCGATTTTATCGGTCTTAAAAGCGGAGTGATCTTTGCCCGTATGGTAAGAGAGCTCAAGGAGGCTGCGGGCAAGTCTCATATGGACAATCCTCTTACTGTGCGGGCGCTGGAGGCGGTACGACGCCATGTCTACAGCAGTACCGACAGACTGGAGCTGGCAGCAGAGCTGGGGGTAAACGCAGACTACCTGGACAGGGTGCTCAGCCGCAGCCTCAACATGTCAGTAACGGGATGCCTGCGCAATGAGCGCATTAAGGAAGCTCAGCGTCTGCTGGTACAGACAGAGATCCCGGTATACGAAATAGCGCAGATGCTGCTCTTTAGCAGCTCTTCACACTTTGCCCGCATATTCAGAGAAGTGACAGGTACGACTCCGGCCTCTTACCGCCGTCGCCGCACTGCCATTACTACTCCTGCCTCACTGTAGTCCTGAGCCAGTCTTTCCCGGCCAGCAGTGCAGATACCCGGATGTCTGCACTGGTGCTCCTGCTTATTATCTGCACTTATGCCCATCCTTACTGTTTGCACTGTCCATAATGTTTTATAAAGTATTACTTCAGGTGTCATAGCTGTGCTCTGGCCTCAGTAGTCCGCACAAGGGGCGGGCGCTGACAGCTGTGCAGCTGCGCATTGGCGCAGGGCAGGTGCAGGTGCAGGCGTCAGCGGAGGCGGTGGCGTCAACGGAGTCGGTGGCGTCAGCGGAGCTGGCGTCCGGCGCCGGTGCCCTGGACACAAATAAAAAGGGCCACATAATGTGGCCCTGGGTACCCCTGGTACCAGGTACCAGAGGCGTGTTGCTTAATTTGAATGGTTGAGGCCGTGCTGATTACAGCGTTGATAATCTGAGGCACGGCTCCTGAAATTCTTACTGGCGCTTGAATGAAATCAGGTAAGCGGCAAAGTCGCGATCTACCTTGTCCATGTTGACGCCAAAGTGCATGAGCTCGTCGCCGCCGAATACATCACCCTCGAGATTGTAATTGGAAAGGTAATCAAGGGCATTGCAGGCCAGAGAACTGTTGTACATGTGGTGAGTTACCTTGTAGGTGGCATTCTCATCGAGGCCGGTCAGGCGGATCTTGCGGATATTGCCCTGTGGCTGGCAGAGATTTCTGAAGTACATGAGGATGACTTCACTGCCGTCCTGAGAGACAAACTGCCAGGCAGTTTCGTTGCCATTACCCTCAAATGGGGACATGAGGCGGTAGAAATTACCAAACTGAATGGTGTTGCGCAGCTCCTTGTACAGAGCGATATGTCCGGCAACTTCCTTCTGCTCCTCCTCAGAGAGCTTGCCCAGATCCATCTCATAGCCAAAGCTGCCTGACATGGCGCAGACAAAGCGGCTGAGCATTGGAGTGGTACGGCCAACCTGGTGGTTAGGGCAGGCGCTTACGTGGCAGCCCATGGTGATTGGAGGGAAGATCATTGAAGTGCCGTACTGAATCTTCTGACGGCATACTTCATCAGTATTGTCAGAGGTCCAGGTCTGAGGCATGTAGCTGAGAATGCCCATGTCAAAGCGACGGCCACCACCGGCACAGCTCTCAAAGAGAATGTGAGGGAAGGCAGAGGTAATGCGCTGCATGATGTCGTATACGCCCAGCACAAAGCGGGTAGCAATTTCCTGCTGCTGCTCCTTGCCATAGCCCCATGAACCAATATCGGTAAGATTACGGTTCATGTCCCACTTTACGTAGTCGATTTCAGCTGAGCCCAGGACCTCGCAGATAGAGTCGACAATATAGTCGCGTACTTCCTTGCGGGACAGGTCCAGCACATACTGGTTACGCTGCTGATAGCGCTCATGATCAGGCACACCAATGGCCCAGTCAGGATGAGCACGGAAGAGATTGGAATCAGGGTTTACCATCTCAGGCTCAACCCACAGGCCGAATTTTGCACCCAGACCGTGGATACGATCGCACAGACCCTTAATACCGTTAGGCAGCTTTTTGGTGTTGATCTCTGTCCAGTCGCCCAGGCTGCAGTTGTCCTTGTCACGTACACCGAACCAGCCGTCGTCCAGTACGATTAATTCAGCACCGAGCTTTACGGCATCTTCTGCAAAGCGCACGATGCTGTCCTCGGTAAAGTCCATATAGGCAGCTTCCCAGCTGTTAACCAGAACTGGACGTGGGGCGTCACGGTGCTCTCCACGAACAATGTGGTTGCGGACAAAGCGATGGAAGTTCTGGGACATGCCGTTGAGACCTTCGCTGCTGAATACCAGCACAGCCTCAGGAGTGGTGAAGCTTTCACCGGCATTGAGCATCCACTTGAAGTCAAAGCTGTTAATGCCCATTACCATACGGGTATTGCCAAAGGAGTTAACCTCGGTGGCAGCCTCAAAGTTACCTGACCATACCAGAGAGGCAGCATAGACATCACCGCTGAACTCAGTAGCAGTGCGGTCACAGACAGCAAGGAAGTTCTGGTGCTGGTGAGAGGTTGCACCACGGCTGGAAGCGGAAATTTCAATACCGTGAGTTAATGGAGTGCGCTCAACATTGCGCTCGAAAGCATGCTTGCCCCACAGATGGATGCGGTCCATTTCTTCAGTAGGGAAATCAAGGGTAAATGAGGCAGCACGGCGCAGAGCAACAGTCTCAGAGCCAATGTTTCTGATGACAGCGTGACGGGTGATGACATCAATGTCCTTGAAGATGGTGTAGGACAGGACTACTTCAAGATCACCTGCAACTTCACGCATGGTGATTTCAAGAGTAGTAGCCTGGTCGGCAGAGGCATAGGAGGAAGGCAGGCCGGTCAGATCAGACTTGCCCTCAAAAATACGGTGGCTGTGGTAGCGGATATCCAGAGTGGAGGTACCGTTAGCCAGAGTGGCCTCAAGGGCCGGAATACGGAAATCACCTGAGCCGTAAACTGAGTACTCCTGAGGCAGAACATCAAGAGAGAAGGTACGGGCATCGGCATGCTTGCCAGGGTTAGGGGCGCCCTCGCGCTCAGTCTGGTAAAAAGCGCGCTTGATATTGAAGTGCTTGAGAGCCTTGCCAAAGTAGATATGGCCCAGATAGCCCTCAAGGAATAACTGCATGACGTACTGAATACGGCCATTGCTTAAAGTAAAGCTCTGTTCCTGCTCGTTGAAAATAACTGACATAGCTGAGGTACCTCAAAATTTCCGTTACGGGCTCTGATGGCTCCGGGCCAGGGCGCAGGCCGGGGCAGACCATACCGCGACACCCAATGTCGCGACATGCCTTGCTGCGACACTCAATACCGTGTCAGCCAGTGCCGCGACAGCCAGTGAGCGACGGTTCAAGACGCGTCTGATGCTGCGCAGCATAAACAGTCTTGCTGCAGTTTAGAGACTGTCTGGCAGCTGCAATAAGGCAGTATGGCAATACGCCAGTAACCCGGCTTCCCTGAAAAAGTTCTGTGTCTGGACAGGCATCTGGCTGTGTTAAACATGCTGCACAGCACTGCCGTCAACAGGTTCCATTTTAGACACAACCATACACTGTGACAGTACAAAATCTACCTTAAGAACATATTTTCGACCACACTGATCTATATTTTTCTTCATGTGATCCAGCTCAAAAAAATATCGCCACTAACCCAAACCTGTAACCCTGAACAGGCTTTGCTCACCCAACATACCAGCCAGCCTGTCTACCATGCCCTCCATAAAGCTCCTCAAATAATCTGTGCCTGAGAGCAGCACAGCAATGTTGAGCAAAAGCACGCACCGCACCGCACAGCCAGTTCCTGCACGGCACAGCACAGGGGGGAGCCTCTGATGTCAGGTCAAATACTGATCGGCCGAGCTCTACATTAATAAAGGTAAGGCTAACTTCATGATCATATGCCAACGCCGGTGGCGCTGCCAGCCTCTCAGATATTGACGCCGGGGCGCTGCCAGCAGTCACAGCGTCGAGTGCGTACGCCTGTCTGTTGCCTCTGCATATATAGTCAAAGAGGCAATACCTCGCCAATCCCTTGCCAATGCCATGCTCAGCGTGCTGTCGCATATGGGAGGTCCAAAGGGCTTATGTCGCATCCCGCGTCCACGGACCCCGGATTGATGTTGTGAGTGAAGTTGCAACAGCTGTGGCTGGTTTGTGCAGGGAGTGGCCGTGGGTGGTAGCTGGTAAGTTGGGCGTAGTCGTGGGT